>JAQYWL010000408.1 GCA_030145035.1 Desulfobacteria bacterium
CTGACAATCCAGGCAAAATCTCCTGGCTGCAAGGGAATTTCAGGCAGGGTGACGGCCATGAATTTGTGCTTTTTCTCAGGGGTAACATGAACTGTCATGGGCAGAACAATGGCATATGGTAACGGAAGGCGACGAAAAACTCGACGGGGAATACCAAAACCGTACTGAATATGATGACTGCCGCCGAAGATCAATATTTGTTTATCTTGGCCTTGTTCGCTTTGAAGATATTCGGCTATGTTTTTAGCCATAGATTCGTCCCATAACACCTGAACCCTATAAAAAGCCTCAAAACTTTGCCCACCCCTTGGATGTTTACTAAAAATGGCCTTCATGTGAGCCCGGTGGTAGGGATCTTCAAAGTCCATTTGTGGAAGCTTTTCTTCATTCTTTTTCATCTGATCGGTGGATTCAGCCTTTTTTACTCTTTCTAACCAGTCGTCAGGGGCGCGAAGGGCCACGAGAGGTATGTTGTGCTCTCGCATATAGCGCAAGATAGATCGATAATATTGAAAGTCATCACTCCAGTTTTTCAGCCATACTTTGACGAAATCTTTTTCGTCCAGTTTCCCGGATATCCACTGATCAGCAGACTCCTGTGAAGACTTTTCCAGCATTTCCATGCCCACAGCTATTTTCTGGGGGTAGCGTTCTGTAAATGCCTTTAGAATTTCTATCTGTACCTTATGACTGTTAATATTGTCATGGGCTTCGCCCACATAGATTATTCTTGCTCCGCGTAACATGTTTATCAATTGCTCCTTGGTTATCTTAACCCCGGTTGGAAGATGGAGGATGTCGCTTTCCTTGAGAGAGGAGAGTTCCCTGTAGGGTGATTGCCAGTCAAGCTTATGGCTGGCACAGCCCATGAAAAAGACGCAGCAGATTGCCCATATGATTCTTTTCATCATGTCCAACCTATCTTTTTAAAACCTTTAATTCTGAGGATGCCTATTCTTTAGGCGTATCTGACAAGATAGTGTAATACCACACAATCGAGCCTGCAATAATAAAAAAGTCAATAAAAAAAATAAAATTCCCCTCAAGTTTTTTTACAAACATGCCGATAACAAAATATGTGCAATCTTGAAAGAATATCGTTGAAGGGCAAACTTTCCGAAAGGTAGGGGCGCAAAGCTTCCGGTCTAAATCCGCCTGAGGCGGACAAGGCAGCGTGGGCGCTAAACGAATACATCAAACAACCCGTTCCTTGCTTTCCGGAGCGGGTTTTTATTTCCCAGAGGAGGTACATCATGCAGATAACGGGTTCTTATAGTAATTACTTGGCCGTGACCAATCTTCTCTCACCGGTCGGAGTGAGGGGCTCTGGAGATTTGGTCATGCAGGTCTTTTCATCGGCCGTGAAAAATCTCCAGCACAAGATCGACCAGCAAATATTTTCTAAGGAGTCTGATGCTGCTTTAAAACAACTTTACAATGAGGTTTCGGATTTGGCGAGCCAGGCTGAAAAATTGACACTGACTGATTTTAATTCCGTTTTTTTTGACCGCACGACTACATCTTCGGACCCTAATGTGTTGACTGCTGCGGCAGTTGACGCCTTTTCGGTCGATTCCGGGGCGGCTGAGGCCACCTATAACATTTCGGTTAGCCAGCTATCCATATCCCAGGAAAACACTGGGGCGGACGCTGTGTCAACTGCGGCTCAGGATGCTGCATATACGGTTGATGGAACCGAGTATACGTCTGAAACTAATACCATTTACCTGGATGGCGGCCTTGTTGCGGTCAATCTGAAAGGAGTCGGAGAATCGATTTTGACGGTCACTCCGGATCAAAAGGAGGTCGAGAATGCCATAACCGCCTTTGTGTCCGAAGTGAATTCCTTTATCGATTTTTTGGAAGCCAATAGTGACTATATCAAGGACGAGGTTCTTTCATCCATGAATTCTTTTATCACCGACCACAAAATGGAGTTGGAGTCCTTCGGTATTACCCCAGATGAAGATGGAGCACTTGTGATAGATACCGATAAACTGGCCACGGCTGTGAGCGATAACCTTTCAGGTATCAAAAAGACTTTCGGTGGTTTGGACGGATTGGCCGTACAGACTGAAAACCATGCCGCCCGTATAGCAACCGACTCTCCTCTCAATTATGCCAAAGAAGCCGATGGTATAAGCATGGATTTTGTTGATTACCTCTACGGTACTTCAGCGACAATGCTGAAAGGGATCATCCAGGGGATGCTGCTCAATACCTTCGTGTAACTCCGGATTATTCAATAGAAGAACTGCAAAATCTTTTTCTTGAAAGGTATATCTATATAACTCCATAGTATACCAATTTCCATTTTTCAAGCGGCGTAGCCGCGTCATATAAAATCGCGAAGCGATTTTATAAGTCGAAGAAGGCTGTTACAGGAAAGTGGTCTGAAGGGTAGATCCCGTCTACCGGCCCTTGCAGGACCTCACACGCTTCAAGGCGGAGAGGTCCCCTGTACAGGACCCAGTCAATGTAACCGCCAGCAGGCTCCCCGGTAAATCGATGGAATGTGCTGGGATAGGGCATCACAAAGGTCTCATCAAAATCCAGGCCATTTTCTCCATTGACCTCTTTTCCCGTCAGCCATTGATAGCAAAGGCTTTCGGGTGTGGCGTTAAAATCGCCCATAAGAACGGTTGGAATCTCCTCACCATATGACGCAAGTTGTTCTTTAATCACCCGGGCGGCCCCCATCTGGGCGGGAGTCTCAAAATCAAGGTGGGTGTCAATACAAATCAAGGGTTGGCTGTTGACATGGAAAAGCCCCATGGTGGCCTGTCTGGGATAGCGGCTTCCAAAAGACCTGCTCGGGATATGTGGTGTTTGACTCAAGAAGAAGTGGACATCATCTTTGCAAACAATCGGTTTTCGATAAAACAGGATATTATCCTGCCAGAACTTAGGAGCAGGGTGCCGTCTCCCTATGTAGCTATATTCAGATAGGTTCTCGGCCAGGAAATCGATCTGGAAATGATTGGCTTCCTGGGTGGCAATCAAATCAGGACGTTGTTTCTTAAAAAGCTTTACCACGCTTTCTTTGCGATAGTCCCACGCATTGGGCCCATCGTCAGCAAGACCAAACCGCAGATTAAGGGACAGCACCGACAGTCTCTTCATTGTTCGACCCAAGGATCTGGCTTAAATAATTACGTAGGCGTTCACAGGTTCAGAGTTCACCGTCTTTTGATTGTCGATTTACGATTGTCGATTGTCGATTGTTTTTTCATTGTTCAATCTTCAATTTTCAATTTTCAATCATCAATGTTAACCCTGAACGGTTACATAATTACTTAGCATAAAGTAAAGGGAGGTGTTTTTCAATGTCGAAATGTGTTGCTTCGAAGTTCTCAAAGGTTATATCCCTGAAATGGAGTCCCTCTTCGCGCTGAACAATTTCGAAGATCTCCAGGTAGTTCAGCAAAATCCTTTCTTCCCACTTCAGGCCAAGCCGATCTGCCAAATTGCGTATGTGAGATTTCTGTCCCTCAATTTCCAGGAACAGACCATAGGGCATTGTATCGATAAGGAGATTCGTGTCATTAAGAAGAAAGGTCTCCCGCCATTTCTCATAGGCCTGCTCCGGGTGAAACCCCAGACCCTCTAAGATAGAGTGGCAGGCATCAAAATCACCCACTTCTACCTCCAGCTCTCGGTGTACTTTAAATTGAGTATCAGGGCGAGAGAGACTTGACTTGAAGGTCAGCCGGACTCGATCATCTTTTCGGAGCCTCAAGAGAATGCGTTGTTTTTTGAGGCTCTTTGATGCATCTTCAAACCTGACATTGGTTTCGAACACCCGGCCAGAGTGGGTGGCGCCCATGGCGAGCATGCGGTCTCGTACGGGCTTAATCTCGGGCAGATGAAACTTCACCTCAATTTCGAGGGGACCGTGCAACATCTCGTGGTCTTTACAACTTGATTGTATAGGAATTTCCTTTTTTCGAGCGGTGAAGCCGCGTTACATAAAATCCCCGCCTGCCAACGCCCCGTACGGCATGCAGCTTACACGCTAGCGTGTTTGGCAATGGCGGGCAGGGCGAAGCGATTTTATAACTCTTGCAATGTATTGGAAATAGGATAAAATGTCAAACAATTTGTAATTAGGTCGGCATGGTCAGGACCTGTTCGCTTGTCATTTTTTCTCTTGACACGGATCCGCGTTCGAAATTAAAGTAAAAACTTTTAAAAGTCAGAGGCATCCGGAAAGATTGAATCATGAAAACGTATAGTGCAAAACCAACAGAAGTAGAGAGAAAGTGGTACCTTGTCGATGCCAGCGAGTGCGTCCTGGGTAGACTGGCGAGTTTTGTTGCCACCCGCCTACGGGGAAAGCATAAGCCCATTTATACACCGCACGTTGACACTGGCGACCACATCATTGTGATAAACGCTAACAAGGTTGCCTTGACTGGCAAGAAATGGAATGAAAAGCTCTATTATCGCCACAGCGGTTATGTGGGGGGGCTTAAATCAATGACCGCCAAGCAGCTCTTGCAAAAGCGCCCTGAGGATCTAGTGATTCGTGCGGTTAGGGGGATGCTTCCCAAGAATAGACTCGGGCGTAAGATGTTGAAAAAACTAAAGGTTTATGCTGGACCCGAACACCCGCATGTGGCACAGCAACCTGAACGACTGCAACTATAGGTGGATTGGAGTGTCTTATGGCAGAAGCTTATTACGGTACTGGAAAAAGGAAGACCTCTGTGGCCAGAACGTGGCTTAGGCCCGGAAAAGGTATCATCACCATTAACAATCGAACCATCGAAGACTATTTTGGCAGGGAGACTGCCAAGGTGGTCGTAGAACAGCCCTTTGTCCTGACAGATACCTATGGTAGCTTTGACGTGAAAGTCAATGTCACCGGTGGTGGTGTTTCCGGACAGGCAGCTGCCATTCGGCATGGTATTACGAAGGCTTTGCTTCAGTTCAATCCAGAGTTCAGGCCAATACTGAAGAAGGCAGGCCTTGTTACATGTGATGCCAGGATAAAAGAGAGGAAGAAATACGGGCAAAAAGGCGCACGTGCTCGTTTCCAGTATTCAAAGCGATAGGTGGCTGCTCAGTGTAAACACAACAAACACTTGAAAAGGGGGTGAATTGATTATGGCCAAAGAAGAAGCCATCGAGGTTAAGGGCAAGGTCATTCAGAACATGTCGCATGGCACCTATAAGGTGGAGTTGGAGAATAAGCATCAGATACTGGCCCACCCCTGTGGAAAGATGCGGAAGTACTCTATCAAAATCCTGCCTGGAGATCTTGTAACTGTAGAGCTCTCACCGTATGACTTGTCCCGGGGGAGAATTACATATCGATTTAAGTAATGGACACGAGGGATAACTCTTGGCCATAACCTTGCTTGCCTGTTTTTCTCCTGCCTTCAACCCTTTTTTCCTATTTCCCTATCCGCAGTCAGACTCCCACCGTAAGACTCAGCCTAGAAATTTGATTTGACAAAGGAAATTGCTTACCATATTGTGAACTTAGCTCGTCTTTCTCACAATATTTAGCGACAACTAAGGAGTGCCTAAAGCCCGCCCTGGCGCGACAGCAAATCGAAAATGCTGATACAAAGCAAACCAGGTCTGGGCCAGGGTGATCTAAAGTGCCTAAAGTGAGCTAAAGTTGAGGATTTGAAGAGACTTTTTGCAGAAATTTGGTTTTAATCCTTTAACTTTAGGCACTTTAGATCACTTCTCTTGGAGGAAACATGGTTAAGGCGGCAGTTATTGGTGGAACTGGTTATGCAGGCGTGGAACTGGTAAGAATCTTGTTAGGCCATCCCCATGCAGAACTGACGATGATTACCTCTCGCCAGTATGCCGGACGACCCTTTTCCGATATCTATCCTGCCATGGCCAGGATTGTGAATCTGACCTGCCAGGCCTTTTCAGAAGAGGCTGTATCCGAGGCGGCCGAGGTCATATTTACAGCTCTTCCGCACAAGGCGTCCATGGGGGTTGTGCCCGGACTCATTGATCGAGGGAAAAGGGTCATTGACCTGAGCGCGGATTTTAGGTTCAAGGATCCTGCCCTGTATGAGGCGTGGTATGAGCCCCATCAGGCCAAGGATTTGCTCAAAACTGCGGTCTACGGCCTGCCTGAGATCTATTTTGACGATATTCAAAAGGCCTCTCTGGTTGGGAACCCGGGCTGTTATCCCACAAGCGTCCTTCTCCCTTTGCTGCCACTAATCAAGGCACCGTTTGTTGACGCTGACAGCATTGTTGCGGACTCAAAGTCGGGTACAAGCGGCGCAGGACGTTCGGTGAGCCTGGCGACTCACTTCTGTGAAGTCAATGAGGGTTTTAAGGCATACAAAGTGGCCGAGCACCGCCATAACCCAGAGATGGACGAGGTTTTGAGCCTCTTTGCAGGGCGCACTATCCGCATGACTTTCACACCGCATCTGGTACCAATGACAAGGGGGATGCTAACTACGATTTACGTTGGTTTGAAGGAGGATGTCTCGACCAGGGATGTGGCTTCGTACCTTGATTCCTTTTATGCGGACAAGCCCTTTGTCCGGATCTGTCCGAGGGGCAGATTCCCGAACACCATGTACGTAAGAGGCACCAACTACTGCGATATAGGGTTTCAGGTGGCCGAGCAGACCAAACGCCTGGTACTGATCTCAGCGATCGACAACCTGGTCAAAGGGGCCTCTGGTCAGGCTGTCCAGAATATGAATATCATGCTCGGACTTCCCGAGACAGCAGGCCTGGATCAGATACCGTTTCCTCTGTAGTGAAGCACTCGTAGGGTGGGCACTGCCCACCAAAAAGGTTCTAAATCCCCCCAACCCCCCTTTTTCAAAGGGGGGAAACCACTTTTGGCCAAAAAGTCCCCCTTTATTAAAGGGGAATTTGGGGGGATTTTTCAAGTAACCGCACAGGTACAAGAGGTTCGTCTGTTGCGGATTGAATTCTGGTGGGCCGTGCCCACCCTACGTGGCTATAAGCCCGGCCCGGCCCTGGCGCGACACGCTCGCGAGAGGCTATCACGCTCCCCAACCAGGTCTGGGCCAGGGTGAGCTAAAGTTAAGGTGCTGAAGAAACCTTTTTGAAAATTGGTTTTATTGGTTTCTAACCAATCGAACCTCGTGCCAAGTTAAATTCGAGTCGTTGGGATTCCCGTTAAAGCGGGATGAAATTCGATATTGTTACCCAGTGGGTGA
>JAQYWL010000534.1 GCA_030145035.1 Desulfobacteria bacterium
ATGAAATTTATTCCCGCCCAGGTAATTTACTTTGTTCGAAGCAGGACAACGAAGAGAAACCTCAATCTCCTGTTCAAGTTTCTTTTAGCCTTAACGGCTGTTGTCATAATATACAGTATTCTGTTTCATTTCATAATGGTTTTTGAAGATAGAGAATTTAGCTGGATTACAGGTTTCTATTGGACTCTCACTGTGATGTCCACGCTTGGCTTCGGTGATATTACTTTTGCAAGCGATTTAGGCAAAGTCTTTTCAATGTTTGTCCTTTTGTCCGGGATTGTTTTCTTGCTCGTCATGCTCCCTTTTACCTTCATACAATTTTTTTACGCACCGTGGCTCGAGGCCCAATCAAGAGCGAGGACACCGTGTGAATTGCCGGAAGATACATCAGGCCATGTGATCCTGACAAACTTTGACCCTATTACCATAAATCTTATTAAAAAACTGAATCAATATAATTACGAATATGCCATTATCGTAACTGATTTTCGGCGCGCATTAGAACTTTACGACTTGAACTACAAAGTTGTAGTGGGTGATCCGGGTGATCCAGAGACATATAAACGCCTTCGCATACAAAACGCTGCCCTGGTGGTTGCCAACAATGATGATATGATGAATACAAACATAGCCTTTACGATAAGGGAGATATCAGAAAAAGTACCCATCATTACCAATGCTGATGCGGATGATTCCATTGACATTCATCAGCTTGCAGGCAGTACTCACGTCTTTCAATTCATGAAGATGGTCGGGAAATCTCTGGCCCGAAGAACGCTTGGGGTGAGCATGGGTGCGAACGTCATCGGAAGATTCGATCAGCTTCTTATTGCTGAAGCCCCTGCAATGAGGACACCTCTCGAAGGAAAAACCCTTATTGAAAGCAATCTACGGGAAAAAACCGGCATAACAGTCGTCGGTATCTGGGAGAGAGGCAGGTTTGAAATCCCCCAGCCCCAGACTCGAATCAATTCCTCAACCGTCCTTTTACTGGCTGGATCTGCTGAACAGCTCAAAAAATATGATGAGATCTTCTGCGTTTATCGCATGTATCACACCGCCAATGCTCCTGTCCTGATATTAGGTGGAGGCCGTGTCGGGCGTGCCGCAGCAGAGGCCTTAGAAGAGCGTCAAATTGCTTATCAGGTTGTGGAGAAAAATCCAAAGCTCCTTGAAAACAATGAAAACTATGTTCATGGGAACGCTGCCGACATCAATACCCTGTGTAAGGCTGGCATACGAGAGGCGCCGTCCGTCATAATTACCACACATAATGACGCTATGAATATTTATCTCACCATTTATTGCCGGCGATTGCAACCCGACATCCAGATTATCAGCAGGGCAAACATGGACAGAAATATTTCCAAATTGCATAAGGCGGGAGCCGACCTGGTTATGTCATATGCTTCCATGGGCGCCAACATCATAATTAATCTCTTGAAACCGGATGAGGTTTTGATGTTTGAAGAGGGGCTGAATATTTTCCGCGCGGCGGTGCACTCAACTCTTGTGGGCACATCTCTTGCTGAAAATCAAATCCGGAAACAAACGGGCTGCAGTGTGATCGCCATTAACACACGGGGCAAATTAAAGATTAACCCCGACCCATCAATTCCTCTTGGTGAAAACGACGAAATGATCTTAATTGGCACTGCCGACGCAGAAAAGCGCTTTTTTGAAAACTATTACCCTAAAGATAATCTTTTTGGGGTTCGCGATCATCTTATCACTAAACAGGGCAGAGAGGGACCAATGGGACCAATGGGGGACCAAGGGGGACGTCCGGGGACCAAGGGGGACCAAGGGGGACGTCCGTAAATAAGTAACTAACTAACTAACTGCTCCTTATGAGCAAAAAAGCAGTTGAGGGGAAGTTTGGGGCCACTCTTTAGTTTTCCAGTTTCTAAGTAATCCTTTTAGAGCCGGTTCATGATGAAAGTCGAAGATAGAGGAATTTAGCTCATAGGTCATAGCTGATAGCTGGAAAGTAGGAGACATCCATGGGCGGTAGATTTGGAAAATATGGCGATGCCAAACGCAAGGCACAGATCCGCAAAAACCGCCTAAGGCCACATGATCCTAAGCTAAGCATCGGAGAAAATTGCTGTGAAGCTGAACATCACTTCATCGGCAGTGGGCAAGGCGATCATTTGAGGGGCATCCATCTTAGAGCTCACACACCCTCAAAAGGACTTGGCCTTACTTAAAGCCAAGCACAGAAAGCATTTGGAATCCTTCATCAAAACTCGGACGCTTCCAGATGACCTTGGACATGATTTCATCCATGCTGTGCGAGAAGTGCTCTAAGGCCTGGTGAAAGTAGAGGTAAGGATTGAAGACTTGAGATCGGCGCTGCTAAGAGGTGGCGCCCCGGCAACACCGGATGAATTGAAGAAGCGCTTCGACGAATATTTGGCTGATCTTTCAAAAGGCAAAGATCCAAGCAAGGTCAGAATCGTACTGGAGTAGTCAATGAGATCTTTCGATACCGGCTTTCTTGAACGGCAACCTATCACTCAGAACCTCCTGCAAACAGTCCGCCAGATTGCTGAGTTCAAAGGCAAGCAAGATCTCTTCAAAGAACAGTCCCCCCAAGTCCTTGAAACTTTGCGGCAGGCGGCAATCATTCAGAGCACGGAATCTTCTAACCGCCTCGAGGGTGTACCAAGAATTTGAGCGCAGGGTGGGTTTAGTAACCACTGGTCGAGGGACAAAAACTGCGATGGTACTGGATGCCTTAAAACACTTTATGGGAGATTTCACCATCCGTGATGTTCAAGAACGATGTCCCAATGTCGGAATCGATTTGTTGCGACGTATCCTGCGGGAAGAAAGAAATTCAGGACGACTGGACTGCCTTGGTCGAGGGCCTAGTGCCAGATGGAGAAATAGGTAATATACTCAATAAATAGGTACTGAATGGTCAAGTAGTACCTAAATAGCAAATATGTCATTGAAATTACATTTAATTCTGGCGCCAAGCCCCGGAAACTTGTGAAGGCATGCAATAATGATATCGTTAACATGATCACCAAATGGGTTTGTGATTACATTTAACGCCAAATTTGAATATATTTTTGGGCCTTGCGATAAGAAAAACCCCCCTCATATGCACCCGGGTCGCATGGAAATCAGCAACCCCGGTGGACTGCCCGATGGGTTGTCCCTGGAAGAGTTGGGTACCCGGGCCGTTCCCCGCAACCGGCTCATTGCCGACATGTTCTATCGGATGGGTTATGTGGAGCGATTGGGAAGCGGGATTTACCGGATGCGGTCCGCCATGGCTGCGGAGCACCTCCCCGCCCCTCGTTTTTTGCCGACGGTGAATGCCTTCAGGGTTGAATTGCTTTCTTCCTTTGTAGTGAAGGCAACGTCATTTACGTCAAAGGACTGGACATGGTGGGTGGGACACCTATCTTGGATATCAAGCCCCATGTTGAAGACAAACAGAGTTGTCCGAGTTTCGAAGGCAAACGGCGCCCGACCACTCCATGATCCAATACATCATGTTTCTCGCGTTACAGAGAAGAAAGTTGGTTCAGGGAAAGAGTTATGAAAAATTTCAGGCAATCATATTACAATGCATTTTCTCGGTTTTACGACAGATTCGTTGCTCTTCATTCCGTTGATGCGCATGGAGCCTTGAGGAGATTCTTTTCAGACAAGGTACCGGTAAAAGAAAGTGATTTTGTGCTGGATATATGTACCGGAACGGGCTCTCTACTGTTGTACCTCAGGGAGAAGATAGGACCTAAGGGGCTTGTGGTGGGGATCGATTTTTCCAGGGGCATGCTGAAAGTCGGTCAAGCAAAAACCAAAATGTATGTGAATATCTCTTTGGTGGAGTCCGATGTGGCTTATCTTCCTTTTAAGCCAAATGAGTTAGACGCAGTAACATGCACACATGCTTTTTACGAATTGAAGGGGGAAACTCAAGATCGAGTTCTGAGGGAAATTGTTCGTGTTCTCAAGCCGGGGAAGCCCTTTCTCATGATGGAGCATGATGTTCCGAAGAGTGCGTTGATAAGGGTTTTGTTTTATATTCGCCTCTTTTCTATGGGTGCCAAAAGAGCCCTCTACATTTTGAGACATGAGATAAGAACATTAGAAAGGTATTTTAGAATTGTTGAGAAGATATCAAGTCCCACTGGTAGATCAAAAATCCTGATATGTTGGAGCTGAAACTGCGGTGCTTGCGTGGGCGATCTGGTTCCCGCCTTGTTGGGTGAGATTGCATGGAGCAAGAGGTCTTAAACATTTTTTTGAAGATCAGAGAAAGTTTTAGTGAAATAAAGGAGAAAGTTTCCTTACTCAAAACCTGTTTCGAGCTTCATGTATCCTCTCCCGGTATGGCAATGAAGCTTGAAGAATTTGAGAAGCTTCTTGGGTTCAAGCCCAAACTAATTTATAGGGGTAAGGAGAATGTTTATGGAATTTCTGTCATCTATACAATTGACGATAATGTGACTAAAGGAATAATTGCTCATGAATTTGCCGAACTGGTTGCCAGGGAAAAGGGTATCTATAACCATGAAAAAATTGATGAGATTTGTGTTGAGAAAGGCTTTGGGCGGGAAGTTTTGCTTGCTTTGGAGAGTGTTTTGCCAGGAAGAGTTGAAAGAGCATTCATTGATGGAGAAGATTTGAAAAGAAGGATAAATAGGTTGAGAGAGAATAGAGGAGAAAAATAAAAGTTAGAATAGGTGTAAAACCTTACCATCAAGAGCTAACAGAGAAGCAAGGACAACAGGGACGTTCATAACTAAATAAGAAAGAGGACAACAGGGACGTTCATAACTAAATAAGAAAGTTTGGGTACGCTCTCTAGTTTTACAGTTTCTAAGTAATCCTTTTAGAGCCGGTTCATGTTGGCAGGAAAGTCGAAGATGGAGCAATTGAGCGTTGTAGCGGACCTATGGAACCTCAAACTGAAACCTCCCTCCCCCATGGACAAGAGATTTACTCGCTATACTTTTACCCATTTCAACTCAAAGCTGTTTTGGGTAAAAGCGCTCTGATGTTTTAATACCCTTTGGATGAGTTATGGAAATTGATCTGAAGAAAATACGGATGTTGTCGAAGAAAAAGTGGGACGAGAATTGGAAATTTCGGTCTTTTTTAAAAGGATACGACATTACAATAGAAGAATTGGATGCAATCGTACATAAATTTTATGAGCAAGTCTCTTCAGAAATAGACTGCACAGTTTGTGCAAACTGCTGCAAACAGGTAACGCCTGTTTTGGATCAAGAAGATATTGAAAGATTGTCCGACAGCACAGGAATCTCCATTTCTCAATTCAAGAAGCAATATCTTGTTGAAGATGAAGATGGCGAAGGATTCACATTCAACAGGCGGCCGTGCCCCTTTCTGAAAAACAACCTGTGTACCCAATATTATTGTCGCCCTAAAGCTTGTGAATCTTTTCCTCATATACATAAGCCGGAGTTTGTTTTCAGGTTGATCAACGTAGTAGAGAATTGTTCTATTTGTCCAATCGTATTTAATGTCTACGAATATCTGAAGGGTGAAATATGGCATCATGATGATTTGGAAACATTGGTCTTCATTCTTGACAAAAATGGGTAAG
>JAQYWL010000129.1 GCA_030145035.1 Desulfobacteria bacterium
CTACTCCTTTCATGTGGGGCTCTTGACTTCGGCTGAGCTCAGTCGAAGCCTCATCCCCAACTCTATGCCGGTTTATCCCGGCGCTTTCACAACGTCCCCTTAAATACCACGTCCCCTTAAATACCCTTAAATACCCCTTAAGCCAAAGTAGCTGTTTTTCTGGCAAACTGATATTGTATCTGTAAATTTAGGCTTGGAGAGCTAAAGGTGGCGTTCTTAACCATTTAACTTGATAATCTCAATTTGAACGGCATCAGTATTGCGGTCAAAGCTCTTGACGGCAAAAAGAAAAAACGACTGGCAGGATACGGACAAAGTTCTGGGGATGTTTAGCGAGAATTTTGTGGAAAGTATACTTAAACTAAAAATTTCAGTTCCGTCTGTCGGCAAATCAGCAATTCGAGGCGAGAAGCCGGCAAAGGATAGAAAATATTCGCTGGTTGGATAAACTTAAGTTAAAAAGTTAACTGCGTCCCCTATGGCCTGCTTTTCTTTGGAGATGCCAATTGTGGAATGTGAGAGCCATGTTTTATGCGTCACTCCTGATATTCTTGGCAGCTTTCAGCATCTGGGCTTACAAGGCTATGATCGATATTCGCCCGAAGGTGAATCGGCCCAAACTGCACAAGGACGCTTATCAGATCATTGACGACTTAGAAGCACGGCTCAAGGTGCATGTTGAAGTCCTGGCCGAGGAAATTGGGCCCAGAGATGTCTTTGTGCCGGACAAGCTGAATGCTGCCGCCGACTATATCCGTGGGTTCTGGGAAAAGGAAGGATACGAGGTAAGGGCTCAAACTTTTACGGTGCAAGACATAGCGTGTCACAACCTTGCCGTTGAAATCCCCGGAAAATCAAAGCCGGATGAAATCGTCATTGTCGGCGCCCACTATGATACGGTTTCGTGGTCGCCCGGGGCAAATGACAACGGGTCAGCAGTCGCAGCGCTTCTTGAGCTGGGCCGGCTATTCAGCACAAAATCGACCGGCAGAACCGTGCGCTTTGTGGCCTTTGCCAATGAGGAACCGCCCTTTTTCAAGACCGGGTCCATGGGCAGCCTTGTTTATGCCAAAGAGTGTCGCAGCAAAAAGGAAAATATTGTAGCCATGGTTTGTCTTGAAACCATAGGTTACTACCGGGATGAACCCAAAACGCAAAAATATCCCTTCCCACTTAGCTTGTTTTATCCGGATAAGGGCAACTTTGTAGCCGTTGTGGGCAACCTACGCTCAAAGCCGCTGGTCAAGTCATTCACCCGTAATTTCATGGAAGAAAGTGATTTTCCGGTTGAATGCGCAGCCCCTTTTGGCTTTATCACTGGCATTGACTGGTCTGACCACTGGTCTTTCTGGCATTGCGGCTATCCCGCGATCATGATCACGGATACCGCCTTGTTTCGTTATCCTTATTATCATTCATCCCAGGACACACCCGACAAGATAGACTATCATAGCCTGGCAAGGGTCACCCATGGCGTGTACAGGGCGCTATCAAGGATGGTCGTATCCGACCACGGGCACTCTCGCCCGCTCTAAACCTTCACCCCGTGGAATACAAACGCCAAAATTTCGACCCTGTAGCATATCTTGCCAATCCAGGGTGCAGGATTTTTGAGACGGGGCTCTGGTTTTTGATTTATTGAACCCGTTGTTTTAAAACTTTCCCGGGGGTGAACTTCACACTCTTGGAAGCCGGGATGTTAATCTTTTCTCCTGTCCTCGGGTTGCGACCTTCCCGTGCAGCTCTTTCAACAACCTTAAAGCTCCCGAAACCTATGAGTGAAACAGAATCTCCCTTCTCCAAAGCAGACGAAATACCCTCAAGGACAGCATTAACTGTTTCACCTGCAGTTTTTTGGGTGATACCTGCCCTATCTGAAACAAACCTTGCTAAATCTTCCTTTTTCATTCTTTTCCTCCTTGCCTATATTTTGTCTAAATTGTGTGAAAAACTTACTAGAACCTGGGTTGAGCGGTTCAACGTTCACGGTTCCCGGTTGAAGAACCCCTGGCCCAGACCGGGACTACCGGCTTGCTAGCTTAGACTAAGCTGAAGCGCCAGGGCGGGCCTGAACCTGGAACCGATCACTTTAGGTACGATTCTGTTATGCCTAAGGCCCGCTTACCAAGAACGCCGCCCACCACCCTGGCGTCCACCACTGTATCCTCGTCCACTCCGGCTTCCACCACCTGGGCCTCTTCCGCTTTGACGACCTCCGGAGCGTGGGCGAGCCTCATTAACGTTAAGCGTTCGCCCCTTCAATTCCTTCTCCTTCAGGCCAGTGATGGCAGACTCCGCATCAGCTTTACCGGGCATCTCCACGAATCCGAACCCTCTTGATTCGCCACTGTACCTGTCTTTAATGATTTTGACGGATGTGACTTCCCCGAAGGCTTCAAACGCCTGCCGCAAATCCTCTTCGGTGACCTCACGCGACAAATTGCCTACATATATATTCATTTTGACCTCCTTAAAAACACTTCTCGGCGCATCTAAGTTGTGGTTCCGAGTTCTCCTTGGAATGTAAGCCAGACTGTGACACGCCAGGCACGGTGACCGATTTGCAAATTCTGCAACCTCTCTTGATTTTAGGCTTACATTTGCTGTCTCTATTTATCCGGGGGACAGCTAGAAGAGGAAAAAAACAAGAATAATCAACAAGGCACTTCGCCTCACGTTGACGAAGTGCCTATGATGATCGAACAGTCCGGGACTAGAGCCTGACGACGTTCTTTGCTGAAGGCCCTTTGGTGCCCTGTTCTACGTCAAAAGTCACCTGGTCGCCCTCA
>JAQYWL010000351.1 GCA_030145035.1 Desulfobacteria bacterium
CCTATGAAATTCTTACCAGTCTTTTTCAAGGCAACATATTCTGAAATCACATCAACGATATTTGCTGCGTTTTGAACATGGGCAATGATATCTTCGGGTATAAAACCGGCCAAGATGTAATACCCTCCGGATCAGAATTTCAGCATCCTTCATTTTCGCCATAAAGTAGTTTACACTTTTTTTCACCACCCCAGGTTTCAGTGTTCAGGTTTCAGATCTCGCGTTTGTCGCTCCTGACACCTGACACCTGACACCAAAAAGTAGGAACAAAAGAACTTATCTCTTGGCGCCCGCATCCTTGATAAGTGTAAACCGAGGAATGAAGGATGCCACTATTTCGAATTTCGGATTTTCTTATGGACTTCTTGCCTTGTCCGTTTGGGGCCAAACTTCAATAGAGAAAAGACCTTATGAATAAGGATCTAAACCGTGTGGTGGTCGTCACCGGAGGGTCAAGGGGTATCGGACGTGCCATCGGGCTGCGCATGGGT
This sequence comes from Desulfobacteria bacterium, assembly GCA_030145035.1. Classification (GTDB taxonomy): domain Bacteria; phylum Desulfobacterota; class Desulfobacteria; order Desulfobacterales. Next base: position 492 of record JAQYWL010000351.1, read on the forward strand.
GATGCCAACACCACAGTATATTTCAATTACTCCGGTAGCGATAGCCGAGATGCTGAAAAGACCGTAAAGCTCATTGAGGATGCCGGAGGGAGTGCATGGGGAGCCCGTGTAAACGTGGCTTCACAACAAGACGTCCGGAACTTCTTCAAGAAGATTATAGAGGAATGCGGCCGCGTGGATTTGCTGGTAAACAACGCGGGCATCACCGTAGACGGGCTTTTGGTTCGCATGAAGGAAGAGGACTGGGATCGCGTTCTGGCCATCAATCTCAAAGGGGCTTTTCATTGCATACAAGCTGTGGCCAAGATCATGATGAAGCAGCGTGCCGGGCGCATCATCAATATGGCCTCAGTGGTCGGTGTGATGGGAAACGCCGGACAGGCCAATTACGTAGCATCCAAGGCAGGCCTGATCGGCCTGACCAAGACAGCAGCAAGAGAACTGGCCCCCAGGGGAATCACCGTGAATGCCGTGGCGCCGGGATTTATCGACACGCCTATGACGGCCGGCCTTCCTGAAAAGGTCAAGGAGGCCATGCTGGCCCAGATTCCCATAGGGCGCTTCGGCCAGTCCGAGGACGTGGCTGAGATGGTTGCTTTCCTTGCATCGGAAAAGGCGTCTTATATTACAGGCCAGGTTATCCACGTCAATGGAGGCATGTATATGTAGGGCATGGAGTGGGGCGAAGTCCCTAAGTTCAAGATGAAGGAGGTGGCAGCACGTGTCAGTTGAAGAAAAAGTAAAGAAGATTGTCGCTGAAAAGCTGAGTGTTGAACTGGATGAGGTCGTATCGCAGGCATCTTTCGTGGATGACCTCGGCGCAGATTCACTTGATCTGGTTGAATTAATCATGGCCAGGGAAGCAGCGTTTGACATAGAAATTTCTGATGAAGAGGCAGAGAAACTCCAAACGGTTAAAGATGCCATTGACTATATAATAAAACATTCCTGAGAAGGGATGCCGAGTTTTCGGGTGGGCATAAAGCCCCTGGCCCAGACCGGGGTTGCCACCTGGTGAGATTCTCAAAGTCTTGTCGCGCCAGGGCGGGCCGCCCCTACACACATCGGAAGGTACGGTTCGTAGAGGCGGGGTTTACCTGCCCGCCAGTGCCCGCCCGGCTTCGCCGATTGGCGGACGGGCCAGGCCTTGGCAGGCGGGTCCCCGCCCGAGCCCTTTCCCAGCGACACACTGGGAGAGGAATCTGGACAGGAGATCCCTTCCCCCCTGGCGGGGAGGGTCACGGTAGGATAGCATGTCATCATGAAAATCATCATCGGGTCCGATCATGCGGGTTATACAATGAAGGAGAAGGTGACAGCCCATCTCCGTGAGCATGGCATACAGGTGGAAGACATTGGGACTTACAGTGAAGAGGCCGTGGATTATACCGACTTTGGGAAAAAGGCGGCCCGCAAGGTGTCAGATGGCACTTTTGATCGCGGCATCTTGATCTGTGGGACTGGACTTGGAATGTCTATGGTTGCCAACCGCTTTCGCGGTGTGCGCGCCGCGCTGGCCAACGATCTTTTTTCAGCCATCATGAGCAGGCGCCACAATGACTCCAATATCATTGTCATGGGCGGCCGACTGATCGGTGATACGCTCGCCTTCCAGTTGGTAGATACTTGGCTTGAGACCCCGTTTGAAGGGGGACGTCATCAACGCCGTCTAGAAAAGATGGATATTGACTAAAAAGCATAGATTGGTACTGCAGTTTGAAACCATAAGAAAAGCGTCCGATGCGCCGTAGGCGGATGCAATCTTGGTTAAATCCGTACTGTTTTCAAGGCGTGAGCCGCAAATCCGAAATGCTATATGAGCCGCCCTTCCTGGAAAGAATATTTTATGGATATCGCCTCCCTGGTGGCAAGGCGCTCTACGTGCCGCCGTCGCCGGGTAGGGGCCATTGTGGTAAAAGACAAACGAATTCTGGCAACCGGCTATAATGGAGCACCTACAGGACTCCCTCATTGCCTCGATATTGGCTGTCTGCGTGAGGAACTGGGGGTAGTTTCCGGTGAGCGACATGAACTGTGTCGAGGCCTTCATGCCGAACAAAACGTCATTATTCAAGCCGCCTATCACGGGGTTTCCATCAAAGGGGCTACGCTCTATTGCACGAACCTCCCCTGTTCCATCTGTTCTAAGATGCTCATCAACGCCGGCATTTCCGAGATCATATATCAGGAAGGCTATGCAGACCCAATGGCAGAGGAAATGTTGAAGGCTGCTGGGGTGAAACTTACCCGGATTGACGATTGATGATTGATGATTGAATACAACACATCATCAATCGACCATCGACAATCGAATATAAATGAATAACCGATAAATAACTACACAGTCCAAAGTTCTGTCATTCCTGCG
>JAQYWL010000028.1 GCA_030145035.1 Desulfobacteria bacterium
ATGAACTACCCCGCGGCAAGCCGCGGGGTATCAAAATAAGTGTTTTATCTTTTCTATCGCAGCAAGCTGCGGGGAATTAAACCCTACAGATTTCGCATCGCCCTTCAAGTGATTAGAGTAATCCGTGTAATCTGCGAAATCTGTGGATGAAACACAGGGAATTTCGAAAAGATTTGGGCTAAAGAAGCGATGGCGGGTGAGACACGACCTGTGGAGATATGTTAGGCCCATGGGCCGGGAGCCTTCCAATTGGCATCAAAAGAACGACACCCTCAATCTTACCCGCGGCCTTTATACTTGCTTTTTCCACTTCTTTGACAAACCTCTTGTAGATTTTCGAAATCTCATTCATAGGCATACCTATGCCAATCTCCCTTTTTGAAAGCACGTCATGAAAAATTGTCAGACAATCGGTGTCAAAACAACCTTCGTTTAGAGCCTTTTCAGTTCTTTTGAATATGGCCTTGGTTTCTTCTTGATAACCTCTTGAATTGCCTGAGTTGATGTTCGCCTTTGATATGCCAGGGCTCGGTGAGATCCAGAAACCATCGTATTCGCTAAAGTCAACATAGAGACTTGTTTCCCTTCTAAACAGTTCAAGATGAATCATATCCGGCTCACCCGACTCGAGGGGCTAAAGGGGGCATCTTAACTATTTAACTTGATAATTTCAATTTGAAGGGCATCAGTACTGCGGTCACAGCATCTTGACGGCAAAAAGAAAAAACGACCGGCAGGATACGGACAAAGTTCTAGGAATGTTTGGTAAGAAGGCTGGGTCTGGACTTTGCCCGATACCTGTGTCATAGTATAAAATAGTACCATTTAGCAGCCGGGCCATGCCCGGCACACAACAATCGGCTCAAGGTGACGGCGTACCGTCGCACCTTGGCCGCCCCATTAGACCGGACAGTACAGGTTCGTAAATCGCGAAGTAGTTTTTTTCCTCGGGGATATGGGACATGAAACCGAAGGTCTATATTGAAACAACTGTCGTAAGCTATCTCACTGGTTGGCCGAGTCGTGATCTAATCGTAGCTGCACACCAACAAATCACGCGAGAGTGGTGGCAGGGTCGCACTAGGTTTGATCTTTACGTCTCACAAATTGTCATCAGGGAAGCGGGTGGGGGTGATCCAGAACCAGCGGCGTTACGCCTTAAAGCGGTGGAAGGCATCCAAGTTTTGAAATTGAGTCCAGAAGCTCGCTCGCTTGCAAAGCAGCTAATCACAGAAGGCCCATTACCCGAGAAAGCAGAGTTAGATGCCCTTCATATCGGAATTGCGGTTGTCAATGGCATGGATTATCTTCTGACGTGGAACTGTACACACATTGCCAATGCAGCGATGAGGCATATGATTGAGGCAGTCTGCCGTTCAATGGGGTACGAGCCCCCGGTGATTTGTACACCCGAAGAATTAATGGAGGAATAGTTTTATGTGGCGAGACCCAATTGTTGAAGAAGTGCGCGCTATACGCGACGCCTACGCCAAGCAGTTTGATTATGACATAGAGGCTATCTATCGTGATCTCAAAAGGCAAGAGACCAAAAGTGATCGGGATTTTATCTCGCTTCCGCCGAAGCGCATTGAACCTGTAAAGAAGAAAGATCCGGGGCAGCAGGCAGAGGTCGGCCTAACAAGCGCTTGAACTCGGATGTACGGTAGATGGCGGGACATCCTTAAGCAATTCAATAAGCTTGCATTTTATTTACTTATTTAAGGACGTCCCGGTTGTCCGGTTGTCGGTTGTCTACGGTTGTTCCCTTACACTGCCACGGTTTCTGCTTCATACTTTATAAGGGGAACCGATATAGTAGGTGCTTTATTTATGCGGTTACTGTCCTTTAGTAGCACGGCGATATGTTCCCCTACCTCTGCATTGACCACTTTTTCGCCACATTGAGGACATACCCCGGCTGGAACTTTCTCAATCACTACCAATTTCTCCTTAATCCAGAAGTCCTGCTGGATATTCTTCTCCTCTAGTGGGGTGTCACAGGTTTCGCATTTTCCATAATCATACATTATCATCACCTCCGACGCCGACCTCCCTTTCGTCAGTGGATCGGCCTACAATTTCATAACGTGTACCCCTAGGATCTCGTGTAAACTTTCGTCTAATCCTGCCTGTTCCTATGACTCTTTTGATATCTGCAAATTCAAGGTCATCTGCCGCCATAGAAAACCACCCTTTTTTATCATGGGAAACAACCCTTTACAACTCGAAATTCTCTGTGTTTCATTCTGAATTCTGGGTTTTGGATTCTAATTCCGCAATCCAAAATCCAAAATCGGCATGACCTGCCCGCCACCTGCCCGCTCGTGCCTTGCAATGGCAGGCGGGTCGTGTGCCGCTCAGGCGAGGCGGGCGGGCCGTATCTGTCACAGTTGTCGTGGCATAATACAGGCCAAGTCGGGGCTTTGGGCTTTACTTTGGTGTTCATTCCTGATAAAAAATCGCCCTAAGTCGTTAAGAAATAAGGTTTTAGCCACAGACGCACCCCGATACAGTCGTTCCTCCTTACAGGGCAGGCGCAGACGTGCGCAACCCTGCGCTAAATCCTTAACCGGTCCAATGACCATGGAGGAAGTGGGGGATTTGAGTTCGGATTTCAAAAGGACAAACGAACGAGTAAGTCAACTTAGTCAACAATGTCCCTTGTTATGGAGACCAATACAAGGGAGAAACTGGAAAACTAAAGGATGTCCCCAAGTCCAACCCAGACGGTCAACGGTCGATAATAAGCAATATAGCAGTTCTTTGTATGAATAAATACAATCCGCTTGTATATATATATACAATTTTGGCTTGACTGATGAACTAAAAAAGGATAGTTTGTCCTATGACATCACCTGGCCCATACAGGCTTACAGGCGATAAACTGTTGCAGACCATCGAAAACTGGGACAGACTCATGAATTTCCGCGTACAACTGATTGCCTGTGGCGGGACTGCCTTGACTTTGCTCAAAATAAAAGAATCTACGAAAGACATTGATTTGATAGTTCCGGTTACTGATGAATACAAAAAACTTATGAAATTCGTTAAGTCTATAGGTTATCAGGAAAAGGTGGGTGGATTGGCACATCCGGATGATCCTCATTTCTTATACCAGTTTTGGCATGGAAACCGGGTCTTCACCACTGATCTTTTATATTCACCATTAGAATTTGGGAAACACATTTTGATCAAAGAATGGCGCCACATTTACCTGGGGGCTTTAAACCTCGTGGATCTGATAATTACAAAGATGTTTCGAGGCGCAGGCGTTGACATGGATGACTGCATCGCGGTGTTTGCAACAGGGCAAGTAGATGCACACGAACTGTTTGAAAGATATTCTGAGGCGGCAAGTTATGATTTGAACCCTGATAAAATGATGCGAAATTTTGTTGCCCTCGTCGATCAACTGGATTTGAAAGATTTAGTCGCCCCTGCGTTTGTTAAAAAGGTAAGGTCAATTTAATGAAAAAAGAGGATTTGATTGAAGCGTTAGCGGATATGGGCTATCCGCTCATTTCTGCCGGCAAAAGCAGAATCACCGCAAAAAAGATCAAGGAGGTTCTTGACGGCTTAGCCGCTTCTGATGAATCCCGGCTCATTGAAGGTTTTCCGGTAATACTTGCAAATTGCGCACACAAGGGCCTCAGTTTGAATACCCGGGCTTTGTTATCCAGCTATGCAATGAAGAGCCAAAAAAGACAAAATCTGGAAAAATTGCTTCTTATCAGCTCAGAATTGCTGAATCAGGAAAAGCTCCAGCAACCGGAGGGCCTCGATAGACTGGCAGGG
>JAQYWL010000339.1 GCA_030145035.1 Desulfobacteria bacterium
CCTATAATCCCGGTCTGGGCCAGGGTGTCAGGTGTCAGAAACTGAAAAAGCAAGACCTGAAACCCCAAACCTGGAGTGGTGAAAAAAAGTGTAAACTACTTTATGGCGAAAATGAAGGATGCCGAATTTCCTTGCAATAAGCGGCGTAGCCGCGTTACATAAAACCTGTTCCTGACAGGTTCAGGAATCACGCAGCGATTTTATAAGGATATGTGATATGCATTCCAATCAGCAGACCCTGGCCCGGCCCGTTCAATGTATCGGCATCGGACTTCACTCAGGCAAAAGGGTTAATTTGACTATCAAACCCGCGCCAGTCAACCATGGTATCAAATTCGTTCGAACCGATCTGCCCCACAGACCTGTTATCAGCGCCCATTTCCGAAACGTTATTGACACCAGCCTCGCAACCACGCTTGGGACCGATGGGGTGATTGTTTCCACCGTTGAGCACTTGATGGCCGCCCTTGCCGGCCTCTGTGTTGATAACGCCTTGGTGGAGATGGATGCATACGAAGCCCCTATCATGGACGGCAGCGCCGGGCCGTTTACCTCCATGCTAAAAGAGGCCGGAATCAGCACGCAGTCAGGAAAGCGTTATACATTTGTGGTAAAGAAACCGATTGAGATGTCAGATGAAGACAAAAAGGTCGGGCTTTATCCCTCAGACACCCTCAAGATTACTTGCACCATAGAGTTCGAGAATCCACTTGTAAGGCGTCAGTCGTACACCATTTCGCTAACCGATGGCCTTTTTGAAAAGGAGATCAGCCGGGCCAGAACCTTTGGGTTCTTGGATGAAGTCAATTATCTAAAGCAGAATGGATTTGCCAGGGGGGGCTCCCTGGAGAACGCCGTGGTTATCGACCAAGACAGGATATTGAACCGGGAAGGGCTTCGCTATGAAAACGAATTTGTCCGCCATAAGGTACTTGACTGTATTGGTGACCTTTCGTTGCTTGGGATGCCCTTTATCGGTCACATCGTGGCTTACAAATCCGGGCACACCCTCAATCACGCCTTGTTGAAAAGGTTCATCGACCAGAAGTCCTGCTGGGAAACCGTACAGGTCCCTGTTGTCTCACCTTAGCACCTCACCTGTCTTTCTGTCCCCACTAAATCCCTTGCAATTTAAGATCCGGTTGGTTATTGTGAATTTATATGCGGAAAAGGGTTTCGATATTCGCACTCTGCCTATTTTTCCTGGTTTCGGGCGCGGCCTGGGGTCAAGATGCCAGAGTAACCGATGTCATCATCACCAATACCAGGGATGATCTCATATTGTATTTTATGGTTCAGGGCTGTTTCACCAAAGACCTGCAGCAGGCGATCTTGAATGGTGTTCCCACCACCTTTACTTTCCTGGCCTCGCTTGATCAGGTTCGAAATTTTTGGAAGGACAGAAATCTCGCCAGCCTGGAGATCCGCCACACTGTCAAGTATAATAACCTGAAGAACGAGTTTGTGATTACACGTAGCGAACACAGTGACAAACCGGTTATTGTCAATACTCTGTCTGAGGCCAAGAGAATCATGGCCGAAGTTGAGAATCTCAGTGTTGCCGAGCTTAAATCCCTTGAAAGGAACTGCCGCTACCAGGTCAGGATAAAGGCGGAACTCAGCAAGATCACCCTCCCGTTCTATTTGCATTACGTATTTCGGTTCTTCCTGTTTCTGTGGGATTTTGAAACGGATTGGTACACAACCGATTTCATATACTAATGGCAAAAATATCAGAAGAAGAAGTTAGGCGCCGCAAGCGTGAACGGATCATCATCCTGGTCCTTGTCGTGGTGGTAGGCATTCTCACCTATGTAGAAACCGAGGTCGTCCGCTTTGGGGCAAGGCTTCCCATTTCCAATGCGGTCATCATGTTCATCCTCATCAACATCAACATGCTTGTGTTGCTGTTGTTGATCTTTCTGGTCTTCAGAAACATTGTGAAGCTTCTCTATGACCGAAGGCGAAAGGTCATGGGAGCCAAGCTGCGGACCAAGCTTGTGGTGGCATTTGCAAGCCTCTCCTTGATTCCGACCGTCCTTCTTTTTTTCTTTTCGATACAGTTCATAACCTCCAGCGTGGCATTCTGGTTCAATGTGCCTGTGGAACACTCTCTGGAAAGATCCCTGGATGTTGGCAAGTATGTGTATAAGCATTGTACAGAAAACAACCGTTTCCATCTGGAACGGATCGCTTATCAAATCGTGCGCAGGAATTTGCTGAATGAAGAAAATAGAGAGGCCTTGGCCCATTATATTCGGGTTGCCCAGAGGGCTTTCAACATCCACGTGATCGAGGTCTATTCTGCCCGCTCAGAGCGGTTGGCAGTAGCCCTCGATGCAGACCTGGAAGGAACTCCATTTAGTGCGGTGTCAGCAGATGCGATACAAAAGGAGTTGCACGAGGTCAAGTTTACTACGCTGACAGGTCACCTCCCTTCAGGTGAGATAATCAGAACCCTTGGATGCATTCCATTCAATGCAGGTCCGGATGAAGCCATTGGTGTGGTGGCTGTCACCACCGTTATTCCCGCCAGCCTTTCAGAAAATATGGCCGCTATTTCCCGTGGGTTTGATCAATACCAACAAATGAAGATGATGAAATGGCCCATCCAGGTCAGCCACCTGATAACACTCTCCATTGTGGCCCTGCTGATCATATTCTGTGCCACATGGTTTGGGTTCTACTTAGCAAAGACCCTGACGATTCCGATCCAGGACCTGGCCGAAGGAACACGGCGCGTGGCCGAAGGAGACCTCAACTTTACTATAAACGGGGTCACCGATGATGAAATGGGCACGCTGGTCAATGCCTTCAACAGGATGACACATGATCTGAGAGCAGGCAAGCAACAGCTTGAACTATCGGCCCGTGAACTCAGGGAACGAAACCTTGAGATTGAACAAAGGCGACTTTACATGGAGACGGTTTTAAGGAATGTCTCTACCGGTGTCATTTCAATCGATGCTGCGGGGTTTATTTCTACCATCAACAAGTCAGCAGAAAAGATGCTTGAGTTCAAAGGGGAACAGGTGTTAAATCAAAGCTACAAAAGGATTCTAAGCCCTGAACACCTAAAATTGGCTGGAGATCTTCTGGAAAAACTGGAAAATAGCCCCGGGAACTCGGTGGAAAGACCTGTTAGGGTCACCATCGATAAGGCCGCCCGAACCTTCATGGTCCACGTCACAGCCATCAAGGACGACAAGGATCGTTACATGGGAATGGTCGTTGTTTTTGATGACCTTACGGAGATCGAGAAGGCCCAAAGGATGGCAGCCTGGCGTGAGGTAGCGCGACGTATTGCCCATGAGGTGAAAAACCCGCTCACCCCTATTAAACTTTCCGCGCAAAGACTCAGGCGGAAGTATGGTGGCGAAATTGTAAGGGACAATCCTGTTTTCATGGAATGTACCCAGACCATCATCGATCAAGTAGATCAGATAAGAAACCTCGTGAACGAGTTTTCCGCCTTTGCCAGGCTCCCTGCATCAAGCCCTGAGTCGTGCCGGTTGCTCGAGATTGTAGAAGATGCTGTGTCACTTTACCGGGAAGCACGGCCTGACATCTTATTTGAGATCTATTCGGAGCCGGAGATTCCACAGCTTAATCTAGACAAACAGCAGATGAAACGTGTCATGATCAACCTGATTGACAATTCCATTGCAGCCATGGACGGGAAGGGAGCCATTGGCGTGGCATTGAGCTTTGATCCGATTCTCAAGATTGTGCGACTGGAGGTCAGTGACACAGGAACGGGGATACCACCAGAAGATAGGATTCGGCTCTTTGAACCCTATTTTTCCACCAAGAAGACCGGCATGGGATTGGGACTTTCTATTGTCAGCGCCATCATTGAAGACCACAATGGATTCATCCGCGTCCAGGACAATCAACCAAGGGGAACGAAATTTATTGTGGAATTGCCGGCATAAGAAGTGACTATTGGCGATTGACTATTGACTA
>JAQYWL010000242.1 GCA_030145035.1 Desulfobacteria bacterium
GAGGTGAAACCTGGGGTTTTCCTGGAGGTGTTCAATGTTCTTCAAGGCCCCGGTGGAAAGATCATCAATGACGAATATCTCTTCACCCATCTCCAGCAATCGATCCGCCAGATGAGAACCAATAAAGCCTGCACCTCCCGTAATTAAAATCTTCATAGATCCTCTCCAATATCGCCTCTGGATGCGAATTCAGCTCTATACTACAAGGCTGTCTTTTCGACAACGCTTATTACACATATTACTCGACCGTGTCAAAGGGACAAAAATCGGCTCTCTTCTATCCTCTCTCGGCTCTTCACAATAGTGACCGATAAAGCTTATCCATGTCGGACACCAGCCTGTCCTTGCCGTGGTGTTTTAGGAGATGTGATGGAGGATTTTCAGCAAATTCTGCTCATGTATTCCCGGACTTCCCGGGATCACGTTAGGTCTCTCCATCCTCGGAGTCAGGCGGAAAAAGGGAGGGACTATAATACGCCCTTAGGGGGAAGGAGTTTTTCTATCAGACCTTTTAGGAAGGCAATCTCATCCTTATGGGTCTCAAGGATTGTTTCGATTCTGGTCTGTCTTCTGTGCATCTGCCATTGCATGCGAAGCACAAATCCCAGTATTACAAGGGCAATTGTAATGAAAAGCCCCAACATCCATTGAAGTATGTCAAACCTCTTATCGACTGCCTCAAACCTGCTGTTCATCTCAGAACGAAGGTCATCAAAGCGCTTCTCAAGATTCTTCTGCCCCTCTTCCAATCTGGTAAGCCTCTCCACTATCTCCCTATCGCTTATCCTTGGGGCGGTCTCAAGGGCAATCAGAAGAGATGGTATTATTAATACTGTAATCAGAACTGTTATAGTTATTATGCTTTTCATCATATTCTTACTTTATCAGATGAAATCTCATAATGTCAATCTCATAATCCTTTTACGTAAAAATGATCGTGCTGGAAAGGAAATGATCAACACCGCCGTGGGTGATTTGTTCAGGCCCAATGCATATGAACTGTTAGTAACCGTTCACAGACTTCTTTGCATCCCTTAATGGGGCACCGTGATTTTCCCTTGACAATGATATGCGATCATGAATATAAATATTGAGCTTTGAATAAATTTATTCAAAGAACGTTGATCAAAAACGAGTTAACACCCCCACCCTGCCCTCCCCCCTGGCCCAGACCTGGTTTTCAAGGGCAACAGCTTGGTTCGCGGACGTCGCGCCCCTGGCCCAGACCGGGATGACAGGGATGACACATCAGTCCAAGTCTGTCGCGCCAGGGCGGGCAGGGCGGGCTTCAAGGCCTCCGGCTCGTGGAGCCTACGCCTCGGAGAGGGGAGGGTTTGGGTGGGGGTGAAAAAAGGCTTGCCATGGATATCCGCTTTTCCCCTCATAATATCCATCTCGAGGATCCCGGCTCATTTGTCAAGCGCGACCCTCATCTGAGACAATTACGGCAACAATTATTGGTACACCGCTCCCACCTGCTGGACAAACTTCCCCGCCACCAGCCCGGTATCTACACCATTGGCGGAGGCCGCCAGATCGGCAAAACCACGCTTATGAAGCAGTGGATGGCAGAGCTGCTCCAGAGCGGTGTTGCACCAAAACGTATTGCTTATTTGACCGGAGAACTCATTGATGACCATCACTCCCTGGTCAGGCTGATCGCGGAGACTCTGATCAAAATGCCAGGTGCCGATGTCTGTTATCTGCTCCTTGATGAGGTCACTTATATTCGCGACTGGGACAGGGGTATCAAATACCTGGCCGATGCAGGCATGCTGGAAAATGTAGTCATGTTCCTGACCGGTTCGGATCTGGCAATCATTAAGGAAGCGCGCATGCGATTTCCCGGGAGGCGCGGAACTGCGGGCACCGTGGATTTTCATCTTTACCCTCTCAGTTTTCTCGAAACGGTCAGGCTAAAGAAGCGATTTACTGCTGATGAGATGGACCAGCTAATGAGTCCTGAGATCGAACCGACTATCCCATCGCTCGATAGATTGTATGAAGAATTCGATCTCTACCTCGTTCATGGTGGTTTTCTCACAGCTATCAATGACATCGCAAGACACAAACGTATTATGCCTGCCACATTCTCCACATACAGCGACTGGATTCGAGGGGATGTTCTCAAGAGGGGGAAGCAGGAACATTACCTGCGTGAAGTCTTGGAAGCCATAGTGAAGCGTTATGGCAGCCAGGTCACATGGAATACCCTGGCACATGACCTTTCCATTGATCACCCAAAGACGGTGGCCGATTATATAGCCCTGCTCGCATCTATGGATGCCGCCTTTATTCAACCTGCCCTGGTGGAGGATAAACTCACGGCAGCGCCCAAAAAAGCTCGTAAGCTGATGTTCGCAGACCCATTCATTTTTCATGCGGCAAGGGCCTGGTTAACCCCACGTGAAGATCCATACAGCCAGCAGGTCAAGCCTATCGTATCCGATCCGGACTGGGCCGCCAGGTTGGCCGAGGCCTGTGTGGTCACGCATTATCGGCGATATTATCCCACGTACTACATCAAAGCCGAGGGTGAGGTTGACGTTGCGTACGTTGACCAAAATCGCTTCTGGCCCCTGGAAGTGAAGTGGACCAGACAACTCAGGCCCAAGGACCTCAAGCAAATTGCCAAATATCCTAACGGCCGCATATTCACCAGATCACGGCACCGCGGGGAGATTCTCGGAATACCTACCGAACCGCTACCCCTTGGAATACTTCGCCTCGGCTCGGCGGAAATCTCCACAGATGCCTAACCACAATTCAGGGCAGGCCCCGTTTACGGCACAAAAGATCCACCGTCTCAGCCACAAACTGCCCAGCCAAATCGCACTTGGCAGGATCAAGGTCAATCCCTATCACCATATCCCCCAGCATCAACACATATTGGCGTTTTTTGCTGTAGCTAAGTAGATAGTGTTTCATGACCAAATACCTCAACCACTCTTACTTACCACCTTAAGTCAGATTTTATGTATAGAGAATGATCTTGGCTATCGATTCTTTTACATCGGATGAGAGGAGTTGCTGGATAAAAAAGCGGAGTGCCTTCCACTTCTTCCAGACCAAATTTTCAGTTGAAATAGTCGGAGATTTCAAGGGCTTCTACAGATTTTCAGATAATTGAAAAACGGGATGGTCCTTTGTTCTACTGCAGTCATGGAATTCCTTTCGCTATTCCTGTTGAAGCGTTTCTTTTTGGCGTCTTTTGCCTCCCTTTGCGGCCAAACTTATCCGTACGCTGCTGAATATCCAATAACTCTTGAGGAATTTCCTCCATGTTTTCCCAATATTCAGTTGGGAAACCGGCTTTTTGAACCAGGTCGTCTGGGGTATTATAACTCTGTTGGCGCTGTGCTACATAAGCCCTTCGATCGTCAAGAGGCATGGCGTTTAATTTTGCGAGTTCCTCGCCAAGTACTTCGATTTCAAATGGATCAGGCCTTAACATCTTGAAAATACACAATTCCCTATTTTTTTATGATGAGATTTGTTCCAAATGTCTCTCCAAGGGAGAAGTATCAGGAAGATATTGAACAAGTTCTCTGGAGAGGCCGGCCATGACAAATTCCCTTACTTCATCGAATAAGCGCCGGATGCCATAAATCTGTAGCGGGAATGGAGGAAGGAATTTCTCAGCAATATCCATTTGCACCGTATGCTGTTTTCTCAAGCTCTCCGACTCAAGGCCAGGTATTTTGTGTACTTCTTTGAAATAAGCTACCCAGGCATTTTTGTAAATTCCCAGTCGCTTTTTGTCCAACTTCGAC
>JAQYWL010000325.1 GCA_030145035.1 Desulfobacteria bacterium
CGAATTTATTAAGCGAACGATGAGTTATCTGCTGCCATTTCTTCAAATACGCTGTCCAGACACGCAATGAGTGAGTCTATCTGTGCCTCTCGGATAATCAGCGGCGGGATAAACCGCAGAATATGGTCCCGGGTGCAGTTAATCAAAAATCCTCGCTCCATGCATGCCTTCACAATAGAGGTGCCGTCACACGCAAGATCCAGGCCGAGTAGAAGTCCCTTGCCTCTGACCTCCCGGATAAAGGCATGTTTTGACTTGAGGTCGAGGAGCCGATCTCTGAAATATCGCCCTACCCTTTCACAATTCCGAACTACACCTTCCTCCACAAGGACCTTCACCACTCTGAGGGCTGCTGCGGCAACCAGCGGGGTCCCGCCAAAGGTGGAGGCGTGAGAACCCGGGGTAAAAGACGCGGCGACCTCCTCCTTGGCCAGCATCGCACCCATGGGAAGCCCGTTGGCCAAGGCTTTGGCCAATGTCATGATATCGGGCGTCATGGAAAAGTGCTCGTAGGCAAAGAGCCTCCCTGTTCGACCCATTCCGGTCTGCACCTCGTCAAAGATAAGGAGTAATCCTTCCTGGTCGCACAGCTCCCTCAGACCTTTTAGGTACCCAGGGGCATGGCATCGAACACCGCCTTCACCCTGGATAGGTTCCAGCATGACCGCACAGGTCTCCCCGGTGATGGCATCCCGAACCGCTTCCAGATCATTGAACGGAACGATCTCAAAACCGTCCACAAGTGGTTCAAAGCCCTTCTGAATCTTTGCCTGGCCGGTGGCACTCAGTGTGGCCATAGTCCGACCGTGAAAAGATCCCTCCATGGTTATTATCCTGAACCGCTCGGGGCTACCTCTATCTTTAAAATACTTTCGGGATAGTTTGATAGCCGCCTCATTCGCCTCTGCACCGCTATTGCAGAAGAAAACCCGGCCTGCAAAGGAATGCTCAACCAGCCATTCAGCCAACGATGTTTGCGGCTCGGTATAATATAGATTCGACACGTGTACCAAACGGCGTGCCTGATCCGCTATGGCCTGGGCAATACCTGGATGGGCATGTCCCAGATTGCAGACCGCGATCCCGGCCACAAAATCTGTATACGTACGACCATTCGCATCGTACAGCGTGCACCCATCGCCATGGGTCAATAAGATCGGAAACCGGCTATAGGTAGCAGCCATGACCCGGTCTGCTGTTTCTATTAGGTCATTGGTCATTGGTCAAAGGATTGAAGATTGAAGATTATCAATTATCTAATGACTAATTTCCGTTCCAATCCCCTTGTCCGTAAAAAGCTCAAGGAGCACTGCGTGTGACTTTCGGCCATCGATGATGTGCACCCTTTCCACGCCCTGTTGGAGGGCCTCCATAGTGCATTGGATCTTCGGAATCATCCCTCCCGAAATCGTGCCATCCTCAAGCAGTTTTTCCACAGCCCCCGCCTTGATAGAGGATATCAGGGATGGGCTCTTATCCATGACCCCTTCTACATCCGTGAGAAGAATCAGCTTGACGGCCTTAAGTGCCACAGCAACCTTACTGGCAACCCGGTCAGCATTGATGTTATAGGTCTCACCCGACTCTCCGACCCCAACCGGAGCAATAACCGGGATAAAGCCCCCCTCATCCAAGGTTCGGATAATCTCCGGATTCACGGCTACAACCTCGCCCACCATGCCTATATCTATGATCTCGGGGGGCTTGTCTTCTGCCTTGGGGCGCACAAGATGCAGCTTCCTGGAAAGGATCAGTCGTCCATCTTTGCCGCTCAATCCCACTGCCTTGCCACCCTGTTGACTGATCTGTGCGACGATCTCTTTGTTGACCTTGCCAACAAGGACCATCTCTACCACGTCCATGGTGGGCTCATCCGTAACACGCATGCCATCCACGAATTGAGAGCTTATGCCCATTTTCTCCAGGACCGATCCGATCTGCGGGCCTCCGCCGTGGACCACTACAGGATGAAAGCCTATGAATTTCATCAGCGTGATGTCACGGGCAAAACCCTCCTTCAGATGCTCCTCCACCATTGCGTGTCCGCCATACTTGATGACTATGGTCTTTCCGTAAAAACGACGGATATAGGGAAGGGCCTCAATTAGTATGTCGGCAACGTTACTGGTCATTTTACATAGCAGAGCGCATAGCGCAAAGAGCATAGGGTATCACATATTCCAGAGACGCTTTGCGCTATGCTCCGTGCGCTCTGCGCTTTGCACATCTCACAGGATATATCGACTCAGGTCCTCGTCATCCTTAATGTCTTTTAGCTTTTCATACACGTACCCGGCATCTATAATAATTTGTTGCTCGGAAAGCTCCGGCGCATGAAACAGAATCTCATCAAGGAGCCGTTCCATGACCGTGTGGAGCCTTCTGGCACCTATGTTTTCAGTACGCTCATTCACCTCAGTGGCAATCTCTGCGAGGGCGGAAATTGCATCGTCTTTGAACACCAAATCTATGGCCTCGGTCTTGAGCAAGGCCTTGTACTGAAGAACAAGGGCATTCTTCGGCTCAGTCAGTATTCTGACAAAATCTTCCTTACCCAGAGACTTGAGTTCGACCCGGATCGGAAACCGACCCTGGAGTTCCGGGACCAGGTCAGAGGGCTTGCTGGTATGAAAGGCCCCAGAGGCAATAAAGAGAATATGGTCGGTCTTCACCATGCCGTACTTTGTAGTGACCGTTGATCCTTCCACAATGGGAAGGAGGTCCCGCTGAACACCTTCCCTCGATACATCCGGCCCGTGTGTCCCCTCTCTGCCGCTGATCTTGTCGATCTCATCAAGGAAAATAATCCCCGTCTGTTCGACCTTGCCGATCGCCTCCTTTACCACTTTATCCATGTCCACCAGCCTTTGGGCCTCTTCCTGCGTGAGGATCTCCAGTGCTTCCGGAACCTTTACTTTCCGCTTCTTGGTCCGTTTCGGGAACATGCTGCCAAACATATCCTTCAGGTTGATGTCCATCTCCTCCAGCCCGACACTCGAAAATATCTCCACCACGGGCATGCTGCGCTCCGCCACCTCCAGATCAACATAACGATTGTCAAGTTTACACTCGTGTAACATCTTCCGAATCTTTTCACGTGTCGAGGGGGCGTCGGTTACGTTTTTCCTGACCAGCTCCAGTGTCTTTTCTTCCCCCTCAGTATCCTTGGATATATCGGGCTCCCTCTTGGGCGGGAGGAGGATATCAAGCATCCGCTCCTCGGCAATCCTTTGAGCCTTTGTCTTGACCGCTTCCTGCTCATCGGACCTTACCATATTGACGGCCAGCTCCGTTAGATCACGGATCATGGACTCCACATCCCGTCCCACGTACCCCACTTCAGTAAACTTGGAGGCCTCAATCTTCAAAAAGGGAGAATTCGCAAGCCGGGCCAGGCGTCTTGCAATCTCGGTTTTTCCAACCCCTGTGGGCCCAATCAAAATAATGTTTTTCGGGGCAATCTCATCCCGCAAATCTTCCGGGACCTGCTGTCGCCGCCAACGGTTTCTCAGAGCAATGGCCACAGAGCGCTTGGCATCCTTCTGGCTAATGATGTACTTGTCCAGCTCTGATACGATTTCGCGTGGTGTCAGTTGTTTCATATCATTTGAGCTCTTCAATGGTAATGTCCTCGTTGGTGTAAATGCAAAGCCCGGCCGCAATCTTCATGGCAGCATCCGCAATCGTTCTTGCATCCAGGTCAGTGTAACTGATCAGGGCAATCGCGGCAGCCTGAGCATACGCTCCACCCGATCCAATCCCCAAAACCCCCTCATCCGGCTCAATCACATCGCCGTTTCCGGATATCAGGAACAAGTGATCAGCGTCAACGGCCACCAGAATAGCTTCCAGTCGTCTCAAGTATTTGTCGGTCCTCCAGTCCTTGGCCAACTCAACGGCGGATCGTGTGAGATTTCCATTGAATTGTTCAAGCTTTCCTTCAAAGCGTTCATATAGATTCAGCGCGTCAGCCGTGGCTCCGGCAAAGCCGACGACAATTTTATCTTTATATATTTTTCGAACCTTCTTGGCGTGGTGTTTCATGATGGTATCCTTAATGGTCACCTGGCCATCGCCTGCCACGGCCACGTGCCCGCCACGCCGTACAGCCAAAATCGTAGTTCCATGAAGGCCTGTATTATTGCGGTTCACTTCAACTCTCCACTCTTCTTAGATTTCTGCCTGTCCGTTGTTTCATTCAGTTTCTGTTGGAGTATTGGAGTACTCCAACACTCCATCCCTCCAACCGGGGCGCAGCCCCTATCCCTACCGCCTGGGATGCGCTCTGTCATAAACCTCCATCAACCGGTCAATACTCACGTGCGTATATCTTTGGGTTGTGCTCAGGCTTGCGTGACCCAGCAATTCCTGGACCACCCGGAGGTCCGCTCCAGCATCAAGCATGTGGGTGGCAAAGGTGTGCCGGACCCCGTGGGGACTTATTGGACGCAACAGTCCCAACTCTCGAACCACCTGTTCCAGCAAGCGTGCAATGGAACGGGTGCTCAAACGCCCTCCTCTGCTGTTTAAAAACAAGGGTTCGCCGCCTTGGATCCCGGGTCCCGTGGCCTCCCCCCTTTTGTCCAGATAAGCACGTATACAAGTAAGAGCCTTTTTTCCCACAGGGGCCAGGCGCTCTTTGTTCCCTTTCCCGATCACCCGCACGAAGCCTCTATCGAAATCTACATCCCCAACATCCATGCCTGCCAGCTCAGCAACTCGCACACCCGTGGAATAGAGGGTCTCTAAAATGGCCCGGTTCCGGGAGGCAAGCACGGACTTCCCCTTCACCCCGTCCAACACGCGAAACATTTCATCCACAGGGAGATAGTTCGGCACCGGCCTTCCCCGCTTGGGCGTCAAGACCGTCTCTGCCGGATTCGTGCTTATAACCCCTCTTTTGACCAGGAAGCGGAAAAAGGACCTCAGGGCTGAAAGTTTCCGGGCAATGGTGCTCTTTTTGTTCTTGTTGTATAAAAAACCCAGATATGAACGGATTACCATGTCATCCACATCACGGACATCTACCTTTTTCCCCCTCCTAAGCAGATCACTCGCCGAATCTCGAAGACAGGCCGAAAACTGCTCAAGGTCGTTTCGGTAGGCAAGGCAGGTGTTGGGCGAAAAACCCTTTTCAGCCGACAGGGCTTCGATAAAACTATCTATCCATCCTCTCATGGCAATCCTGGTCTAAACTCTATAGCCAGCCCCTAAGTTTTGACAGAACCGTGCTTTAGAAAAAAGCAATAACTACCACAGTTTTTAGATTAATCAAAGAAAAAATGGCAGGAATTAGCTGGTGCCCATCCGGAAATAAATCTCACAACACTGGGCACTGGCGTCAGTTTCCAATTCAGAAATGAGTAATTTTTCGCAAGGTCAAGGAAATCAAGGGATTGCGCGGAGACGTACGTCGGTACGTCGCACAAGCGATCCAGCAGATTGACCCCAGAGGAATAGGCTTCGCATTCCACGGGGCAGGCGCCGAGATTGCGAAAAATGGCCATTTCTGGATGGAAACTAGCTGGAATGGAGGTTAACAAGGGCACTAATCTCTGCCCAACTGCCGACCTCCGTGAAAGGATGATTGGGAGAGCGATTCCAGGGTTGGCTGAACAGGATAGGGGTAATTGCATGCTCACTCAACATATAACAGATCTCAGAGCAGTCCTCTACAAAATATCGGATACGGCGTGCATTGAGCACATCGGCCTTACCTTCAAACGTGCCTGTGGCAATCACTTCAATGTCGGACGGTCTAACAGGAAGCATCCTGTGCACCCATTCCTTGATGGTTGAAAGCTTAGGCCGCGCTGTCACAAAAAGGAGTGGGTGTGTCTGCGCAATTTCAGAAAGTACTTCAACAGCCCCGTCAATCGGTTTGAGCTCTGGCTCAAAGTCTCCTTCCAATATGCGATTTATGATGACTCTAATGATCTCGGGATCTATGTCTAAGCACTCTTCCAGAAAATACTCGGTGATGTCCTGGTATCGAATATGATTGATGTCATAGTCCTTGCGTGCAATTTCCAGGAATAGCGCCATGGTATTGGCAAACACCCCATCTATGTCAAAGGCTATGTTACGACGGGTGAGCATGTCGGGCGGGCCCTATGCGGCTCTCCTTGTCTTTTTCTTAAGACGGCTTATACGTCGTCTCAATATCCTTGCCCTTGCCTTGTCCTCGTTTTCGTAAGCCCCGGCTTTCTGTGTTTTGAGGGCCTGAATCTTCGTCTTGATCTCACGTATTGAAACGTCTGATTTCTCGGTCTTGACATCCACAATGCCCCGTGCCTTCTTGATCGCAGTTAGCAGTTCGGCCTTATTCATGCCGTGCACCCCGGTTATCTCCGGAATCTTTAGAGCTGTCTCCCGCAGCTCCTTGGCTGTCATCCGATCCAGGGGCTTTTCCTTTTTCTCTTTTTTCTCCTTTTTTCCCATGTCCTGTTTCTCCTTTTCTGTCTCTTCAATCTTTTTCAGGTCTTACCTTCTCAACCAGAGAGAGAAACGGTTTGAAAAGATCTAACGGAATCGGAAACACGGTTGTGGAATTGTTTTCAGCCGAGATCTCGCTGAGGGTCTGGAGATACCTTAGCTGCAAGGCCATGGGGTGGTCCCCGATAATAGTCGCTGCCTCGGCCAACCTGCCGGCCGCCTGATATTCACCCTCTGCATTTATTACCTTGGCACGTCGCTCGCGTTCGGCCTCGGCCTGCTTAGCCATGGCCCTCTGCATCTCCTGCGGGAGATCGATATTCTTGACCTCCACTGTGGAGACCTTGATCCCCCATGGATCAGTATGCGTATCCAGGATCTCCTGGAGTTTGCTGTTGATCTGTTCCCGCTCGGAAAGAAGCTCGTCCAAGTCGGCCTGTCCGCACACGCTCCGAAGCGTGGTCTGCGCAAGCTGAGATGTTGCATACATGTAGTTCTCTACCTCAATGATCGACTTTACCGTCTCTATGACCCTGAAGTAGATAACTGCATTGACCTTCACAGACACGTTGTCCCGCGTAATTACATCCTGTGGGTCAACATCCATAGCAATCAGACGCAAGCTCACCTTCACCATCTTGTCAACAATGGGTATCAAAATGATCAAGCCGGGGCCTTTGGCGCCGATCACCCGCCCCAGGCGAAAGATGACACCCCGCTCATACTCATTGAGGATTCGTATGGCCGAAGCCAGAAAAAACGCCACAATGATGATACCCGAAATTATCGTAATCATATTCATAAAAACCTCCTCGCTGAAGACGTAGTTTTGTTAATTCCTCTGCCTCCACGCCACCCCCCCTCATACAAGAGAAGAAGGTGGCTCACCTTCCAAACAAACCCCAACTGTGCCACTCGAGATTTGCCACTGTGGAATACGGGAGTGTGTATCTGGAGTATCTTTACAAAACCAGTTACAAAGTGTCAAGCATGTAAAACCAGGACTGCCAAAATTTACAACTATACGACAATTTGTGATCAGTCAAATACCACAAAATACTGCCTCGAAATTGGAAAAGAAAAGTAAGATTACGAGAGACGATGAAGATGAATAGGAAAATCTTGGGGAGATTACAAAAATAGTGACATCAATCTTAGGAACTGGCTTTTCTTCTATCTCTCAAAACACGTCGATCATTGTCCACAGAAAGAGAAACAAGGATCCCTTCCCTCACACTTCTCCGGCGATCCTGTTTATTCTTACGACGATCCCTGCGGACCACCTTTTTGCAGGCAGGAAGAGTAGCTTTCTCTTCTGATGGGTCCATTTTGACGGATGATGTGCCACCAACCACAATATCCACGACAGAAACCCCCTGTTATCTAGTTTCCATCCAGAAATGGCCCTTTTCCGCAATCTCGGCGCCTGCCCCGTGGAATGCGAAGCCTATTCCTCTGGGGTCAATCTGCGGGATTGCTTGTGCGACGTACCAATGTACGCCTCCGCGCAATCCCTTGATTTCCTTGACCTTGCGAAAAATTGCTCATTTCTGAATTGGAAACTGACGTTAGTGCCCTTCATTTATAGATTCATTCATGGATGGGCACTATCTATTTAATCGGCATTGTCATGGGATACTTTAACCGAACTTAGGGGCTTCGCCC
>JAQYWL010000405.1 GCA_030145035.1 Desulfobacteria bacterium
GAAAAGAGTGGGAGATCCCCACTATATTTGGAGAGATAGGAGATAGGACCTGAGGTTCTTTTTTCTGTTCTTCAATCCGAGCTTACTTCGTAAATTGTACCGGTGAAACTTGACAGTGTTCGGAGAAAGGCACAATATTTCCCCTATTTCCTTGTTCGTTTTCCCCTCCTTGACAAAATCGGCGACTCGAATTTCCGTGGGGGTAAGACCAAGAAACTTCGACGACAATTTGCTAACAAATGGAGATACGATATTGTTCAAATTTGATTCCAGGGTGCTGAGAAGGGCCCTTTGATCGGCATCCAATCGGCTCTTTTTCAATCTTTGAAGGTGTGGAGTAACCAGTTGTTTCACATTGGACAAAACATTTTCTTCAAGATCTTTTTTATCCTCTTCCCTCTGTTTCAACAAAACTTTCAAGGCAGTGTTAACTTCTTTCAGATGATGAGACTGCGCTTTTAGCTCCTCTTCTCGCTTTTGCAGCGTCTCCTCGGCTCGCTTGCGATCGGTGATTTCACGGGAAACCCCATCCAGAGATACAATATTGCCCGCCTTGTCGCGAGTGGCAGTAAATGTGAATTCCTGATGGACCAAATGACCATCCTTATGATATTGACACAGTTCGAAAGTCCGTGGTGGTTCTTTCCCTGCTTGCAGGTCTGCGAAAAGCTTGTTGAGTTTGGGAAGATCTTCAGGATGAGTTATGCTAATGCCAAATCCGGGGTCGTTGAGATATTTCTCAGGTGGATACCCAATAATTTTTTCGCAGGAAGGGCTCATAAAAGTGTAGCCTTTTTCCAGATCAAAACTCCAGATGACATCGTGTGCATTGTTGACTAATAGCCACAGTTTTTCTTCACTTTCCCGCAGCATCTCCTCTGTCTTCTTGAGTTCGGTGATGTCTCTTTCTGCCCGCTTGGACTCAACGGCTTCTTTCTCCAATTCTCTGACCCTTTGTTTCAATTCATCGTAAGTCCGTTCATCTGCCATTAGGACATCCTCCATGCGAGAGTTGCCAATATTATAAAATTTCATAGACTTACAATATCATCATAAGAATATCAAAACCTCAACTTTTGTGATCGTTCAGGGAGTATAGGGCTCTATGCGTCAGTTTTCACCACAGAGACAGATCGGGAAGACTCGCATAGGAATCTCTGCCCTTTACACAGGTTAACGAAAAGGAGGGGGCACTTTCTCGCCGTCAAGGATCTTTCGCATGCGGTCCCGCTCGGCCTTGAGTCTTCGCAGGTGATCCTTCATGTGCTCCTGCTCATGAAATGGGGCGGATTTGATCTGTGCTTCCAGCTTTTCCACCTCCTGCTGAAGGCGGTACAATTCCTTTGCTACCATACGGATGGACATACGGCATTTTGGATTTTGGATTTTGGATTTGCGGCTTACGCCTTGAAAAGAGCACGGATTTTGGATTTCGGGGCGAAGCCCCTCAGTTCATAGTATAGGAATTTTCTTTCTTGGAGCGGCGAAGCCGCGTTACATAAAATCCCCGCCTGCCAACGCCCCGTACGGCATGCAGCTTACACGCTAGCGTGCTTGGCAATGGCGGGCAGGGCAAAGCGATTTTATTTCTTGAAGAATATATATACGGCCAACCCGAGCAAGATCACGGCGAAAATCTTCTTGAAATTGGCGGTCGAGACATGCTCTATAAGGCGTGCTCCAATCTGGGCACCGATGATGCCGCCGACACCGAGTAGTATCCCTGCTTTATAGTCCACATTAGCCAATTTATTATGAGCCAAAAGGGCGGAAAGGGAGATGACCACGATGGCAAGAAAGGAGGAGCCTACGGATTTCTGCGCTGAATAACCAAGGAAAAGCAAGAGGGGGACCATCAGAAAGCCGCCCCCCAAACCGGAAAAAGATGCACCAACACCAACGAGAATCCCGAAAAAAACCATCATCAACACATTTGCGTTCATTGTTACCTTTTTTAGTGGTTCACAGGTTAACCTTCAAACCTTTTCCCCTGAGGTATTCTTTGACCGCTCTGATACTCAAGATGCGATAGTGAAAAACCGAAGCTGCCAACAAAATCTGGGCACCGCCCGCAACGACTGCCTCATAAAAGTGCTCCAGGTTGCCCGCACCACCTGAAGCCACGACCGGCAGATCAACAACATCTGAAATGGCCTTTGTAAATTCCAAATCATAGCCGGCCTGGGTTCCGTCACCGTCCATGCTGGTCGGCAGGATCGAACCAGCACCCAGGTTCTGGCACTCTTTGGCCCAGGAAACGGCATCTTTTCCTGCTGGCCTGGTTCCACCTGAGACTACCAGCTCAAATCCGGAAGGCATCTCCTTGTTCCTTCTTGCATCCACGGCCACAGTGATCCTTTGTGAGCCAAATCGTTTTGCCGCCTCTCTCACAAGATCGGGATTGGCCACTGCGGCACTATTCGTGGAAATCTTATCAGCACCCGCTTGCAGGACCGATTCGATGTCCTGCAAACTCGATATCCCTCCACCCACCGTAAGGGGAATATCTATGACGGCTGATACATTCTTAACCCATTCGAGCCTCGTTTTTCGGTTTTCAACGGTGGCTGCTATGTCGAGCATGGCCAGCTCATCGGCCCCTTCTTTCTCATACGATTCGGCATTTTCCACAGGATCACCAGCATCTTTCAGGTCCACAAAATGTACCCCCTTGACCACCCGGCCATCTTTCATGTCAAGGCAAGGCATAATCTTAATTGTTTCGATTACCTGTTCTTTCATGGCTTCTTTCTCCTTAATCATGAATTCTTGCAGATCAACTCTATTAAACTAAAAAGGCGGTCGGGTCAAGAGGCAGGGTAACGTCAAAGTCACGTTGCGCAAGCAGATGAAATCGCCCTAAATCCCCCCCACCCCCCTTTTTCAAAGGGGGGCGAGGGGGGATTTTAGGAATGAGGCAATTTTCATTGTAAAACGTTGTGTTAAGGCTTACTTTGACGTTGCCGTGGGTCAAGAGGGTCCGGGTGAGGAAAAGGTGTCAAACTGAAGGGGTGGTCATTTAAAGAGCAAGCGGTTGACCTCCGCTGGTGAATGGTGTATGGTCACTTTACCGTATAGGAATTTCTATTTTGAGTCCGCCGCAGGCGGACGTCATATAAAATCCCCGCCTGCCAACGCCCCGTACGGCATGCAGCTTACACGCTAGCGTGCTTGGCAACCTGCCCGCCATTGCCAGAGATGCCGGCAGATAAGCTCAATGCTGTCTCAGGCGTTGGCAGGCGGGTGGCGGGCAGGGCGTAGCGATTTTATCAAAGGAGCGCAAAGATTGTGGCAGACGCAAATAAGGATAAGCTGTTAGCACAGATTCGCTTTGCTTATAAGAAGCCCATTGTCCTTGGAGAATACCCTCCCGGAGAAAGCAAGCCCTTGGAACACTGGATAGACCGCTTTATAGACGAAGAGGTCAGACGGCATAGTATTGTAAACATAGCACACGTGTTCAGTGACCACGAACGCGCCATAAAGCTTTTGTTACTTTACCTTGAAGAACAAGGAGTCATTGAAGATAGTGGCGTTGAGTTGCAAGAGAAAGAAAATCTTCAAGGCATGTTAAAGGGCTAATTTAAACGTCTCGGAATCTCTACAACAGCCCATCAACCCCTTGCCAGTCCCCGGTTAACGCAATCCTTGCAAGGTTCTGCATTTTCCGATAGATTTACCCCAACTTTGAAAAATCCCAGCCGTCAAATTGTTGACAGCGGGCAGTTCCTGAATTAGAAATACTCGATGCTAAAATAACCTTGTCTTTTTACGTTATTTTGAGAAAAGAACCCCCGGAGGACAAATGATTCAAGAAAAGGAATTCCAGGTATCTCTTAAAGGACATTTTCTAATTGCCATGCCAAGCCTTGCCGATCCAAATTTTTCCAAGACCGTGACCTGTATCTGTGAACACACTCCAGAGGGAGCCGTGGGGCTGGTGATCAACCGTGTCCACCCGGAATTAACCATGGAGCCTGTGCTTAAGGAGTTAAACCTGGAATCTGTTCCGGAGGTGGATTCCCTCCCTCTTCACCTGGGAGGGCCTGTGCACCCGAGCCAAATCTTTATAGTGCACGGCCCCCCGTTTGGCTGGGAAGCCTGCCGTTCGGTGACCCCCTCCCTTGCCCTGAGCAATTCAAAGGACCTTTTGGAGAGCCTTGCCAAAGGACAAGGGCCCGAATCTTTTATTATCACCCTGGGATGCGCAGCGTGGGGCCCCGGCCAGTTGGAATCCGAGATCATGGCCAATGCCTGGCTGACCTGTCCTGCCAGTGAAACCGTCCTGTTCGAAACCCCTGTGGATAAGCGATGGGAGAAGGCCGCCAAACTCATGGGGATCGATGTAAGACTTCTCACGGACGCCGCTGGCCATGCCTGATGCCAAGGGGCTCCGCCCCAATTGGAGTATTGGAGCACTGGAGTGATGGGTTAGAATCACCTGGCGTAAGGCCCAGGTGCAGGGCACAAGGGGAAAAACCTTTTGCCTTTTGCCTTATGCCTTGCGCCTGATAGCACCAATATCCACTACTCCAGTACTCCAACACTCCATCACTCCGTGTGGATGGCAGGCTTATTATTTCAACAGGCTGTAGAATTTCCGAGACGTTTGATCATGCGCACCGTGGAGGACATCAGGGGCTTTGCCGTCACATGTTTTTCCAAAGCCCGTGGCAGCCATGACTGGGATCACACCCAGCGGGTGTACAACCTTTGTATGCATATTGGCCGGGTTGAGGGGGCGGATTTGGAGGCATTGGAGATTGCTGCCTACCTTCATGATGTTGGAAGGTCCTATGAAGATGAATCAAAGGGTGCAGTTTGCCACGCCGAAAGAGGAGCGGAGATAGCCCGTAATCTATTGGCAGAATACCCAATTTCTGATCAGCGAAAGGCGAATATCGTCCACTGCATTCGATCTCACAGGTTCCGTGGAAACCGCCAGCCGGAGACCCTGGAGGCCAACGTGCTTTTTGATGCTGACAAACTGGATGCCATTGGTGCCGTGGGCATCGCCAGGGCCTTCCTCTTTGCGGGCGAGGTGGGGGCCAGGCTACACAACCCTTATATCCAGCCGGAGGATACGGAACCATACAGCGAGGAAGACACGGGGTATCGGGAGTACAAGCTAAAACTTTCCAGGATCAAAGACCGCATGCTTACAGCAGAAGGCCGACGCATGGCCGAAGAGCGGCACGCATTCATGGAAACGTTTTTTCATAGGTTTACAGAAGAGTATGAGGGACATAAATAGCAGAGGGGACCATTGATACCCACAAGGGAACAATGTTTTGAGTTAATCCGGCGATACCGGATGTTGCCACATATCGTGCGACACAGCGAGCTGGTAACAAATGTGGCCCTGCTTATTGCCCGCAAGTTGAACAGTCGTGGCCAGCACCTTGACATTGCCCTGGTGGAGGCAGGGGCTTTGCTTCATGATATTACAAAGACCATCTGCATCCAGACCAACGAAAACCACGCTCAAACCGGAGGCGAGTTACTTGCCTCTTTGGGCTATCCTGCGGTAGCCAATATCGTACGCCAGCATATCTGTCTTGACCCAGAGTCATCTGACCTGAATGCTGTCACCGAGGCAGAGCTGATCAACTACGCTGATAAACGGGTCAAACATGAAGAGGTGGTAGACATCGACGAGCGCTTCCGGGACGTGCTGGACAGGTATGTCAAGGAGTTACCTGGTCTTCAAGCCCGCTTTGAGGCGGTTCAACTCGAAACCCAGATTCTGGAACAAAAGATATTCTCAAAGATCGATATCTCTCCCGAGCAAATTGACGATGTTCTATCTAATCGTGCCAAGCAATCTCTTTGAGGGCAGCCATGATCAGATCATGCTCATCCACGCTGTAGATCTCTGTGTCGAACTCAACGTCTAGCCTCAACATGTCTCTGACCACATCAGTCATCTTGCGACCCAGGATCATGATATCCGTGTAAGGAAGAACAGAGGATAAAATGTTTAGACCCCCCATATGATTCACCGAAAGGGTGTTCCAGATGTTCCGTTTGAGCTTGATAGCCGGGACATATTTGAAGTGTTCAGATTCGTAAAAGGATACCAGCCCTTTTAGGCCTTCTGGCTTTCCGCCATAGTGGTTCCAAAGGGCAATGGGCAGGTCAAGCTTTTGACCCGCCCAGAAACCGTCAAGGCGCCGCTTTTGTGCCTCCTCCATTATGCTCCCGTATTTCATGCCGAGCCTGACCAGGTCCCTCAGGTGCCTTGTAGATCGTTGTTGCAGTTGCCGTTCATCCTTCAGAGAGGCATCATCGCATCTAATCCTGAGCCGTGTAGAAATGAACTCTGGCCCTCCTTGTGGGCTCGCGGCCGTGCCTGACTTTTCGGCAAGGGTCAAGACGCCTTTGAATACAATAAATAGGCGTTTCTTCATGATTGCATTGACCGTTTCCTTCTGAAACGCGTCCTGCCAGAACTTTCGGTAGTTCACCGGCCCATTGCCGTCGATGAAGCCGCGAACGGCCCTGAAGATTTGAAAGTCTTCTATGGATTGACTGTGCTTGAATGACAAGCCTTCCGAAAGCGCTCTCATGATCTTCAGCCCTTCCCAGGCCTGAGTGCCTCCCATCTGAAGGGCTTCGCGATGAAAGCTGTCTTCAGGACAGATGAGCTTTCCGTCCTTTACCAGGGCCATGACCTCCTCGTACAGGGCCCTGGAGTTTGCTGCTGTGGGCTCGGCAAGCCGCTGCCCCAGGGCATGCCTGATGATATTTTCAATGACAGGTGTATCCAGATAGAGGACTGGTACAGGAGAGCGTTCCCCCCGGACCATGGAGAGCTTCCGGCTCAACACCTTTCTCTCCCGGCCTTCGGGAAGGGAATCAATTCTTTGTATTACACTGGCCTCCAGTTGATCAAAGATTTCATCAGCATATGCACGCGCCTCTTTGTCGAGGCGCTTATAATGATCGATCATGTATTCGTGAAATTGCTCCCACACGTGAGCAGACATCCGGCCTTGTTCAGAGGGAATGCCCGAAGATAGTTTGTCCAAATATTGCCTGATATGTTTTTTCGTAATCATGCCAAAGGAACGACCTCAGGGGCTTTGCCCCAATTGGAGTGTTGGAGTAATGGAGTGATGGGTTGGAATCGGCTGGCGTAAGGCCCAGGGCCCAGGGCGCACTGGGTAAAACATTTTGCCTTGCGCCTGATACCA
>JAQYWL010000331.1 GCA_030145035.1 Desulfobacteria bacterium
AGTGTCAGCAGAAGTATCTCAATCGACGAGGGGTCGCCCAACAAAACCTCCAGTTATGAAATCGCTGCGCGATTTCATGAACTTATTTCTTCTCCATAGCCTGAACAAGCTTTTTTAGATCCTCGGTACGATCCTTGTGAGTAATCAGGGTTCTCGAGCCTGCCCGAACGATCACGAGATCTTTGACCCCGATCACAACCATGGTCTCCTTGGGGTCTTCGCAGAAGACAAGGTTATCTGTTGCATCCAGCGTCATAGCTTTCCCTCTATAGCGGTTTCCTGCTTCATCTTCTGGCAGGTAGCTTTTCAGTGCCAGCCAGCCGCCTACATCATTCCAGGAAAACCTGGATGCCACACAACACACGTTTTGCGCCTTCTCCATCACGCCAAAGTCGATTGAGACAGCATGAAGCGACTCGAATGCCGCCTTAAGAGCTTGATCCCACTGCGGAGTCTGATCAAACGCAGCCGCACGCGAAAGAACTATGGCATGATTTGGCAGGTGCATCTCGATCTCTTTCAATATAGCATCTGCGGTCCACACGAACATGCCGGAGTTCCAGTAAAACCTGCCCGACTCAACGTACCGGCAGGCTGTTTCCAGGTCTGGCTTCTCCTTGAAGCGCAGGAGCCGGAAGTGTTCAATCCTGTGATCATCCTCATCTTCATCCTTATAATCAACCGCAATTTGCATGCCACGTTCCAGGTACCCGTAACCTGTAGCCGGGTAAGTCGGCTCAATGCCGAAGGTGTAAAGGGTATTATCATCAACTGCCCTGCGGACCGCTGAAAGCAGGGTCTTCTGGAATAGAGCAACGGGTTCGATCAGGTGATCCGCGGTCGATGTTGCTATTACAGGGTTGCCAAAACGTCTGCGGCATAGCACCGCAGCAAGACCCACAGCAGCAGCAGTATCACGCCTTATGGGCTCTCCGATAATATTTTCGACCGGAATTTGGGGAAGCTGCTCCTTTACGATCGAGACAAAGGCGGCATTGGTTAAAATTAGTATCCGCTCAGGAGGCACAAGACTCGAAACGCGATCAAAGCTCTTTTGCAACAAGGTCCGGTCACCGAACAGGTCAAGAAACTGCTTCGGCCTTTCTTCCGTGCTCAACGGCCAGAATCTTGTTCCTGCCCCTCCGGCCATGATAACCACGACCAAATCTAATCTTTCTTCCTCCATGTTCAGCTTCCTTGTGTGAGCATTAACGGGGTCCCTTTGTCTCTCACAGAGTCCACAGAGTCGCTGAGTTCTTGAGCAGATTTCCTGAGAGGGGAAATCTGCTCAAACTGCCATCCCGCTCACGCGGGAAATTACTATTGTAAGAAAAGTGTCTGGCTGATCAATTTGGATAATCCTTTGGCCAAAGATGGGAATTTCAGGATCAATAACGTCCGCCCTAGGCGGACTGAGTTGTTGGTCTGATTTTTCCTACTCAAAGAATCAGACCAAAGAAGTTATCTCTGGTGATCTCTGCGGACTCAAGCGACCAAAGGGAGCGGGCGAGAAATTCTCAGCCCTGTGATCAGATACCTTTTATTTTCTTCCAAAATCATCCTCCAGCCGTTCAATATCATCTTCTCCAAAATAATCACCAGTCTGAATCTCAATAAAGGCCATGTCCTCGGTGCCAGGGTTCATGATGCGGTGGACCGCCCTGCGTGGAATATCAACCGATTGACCACCCTTGAGGTGTAGCTCCTCATCATCCCGCGTCACGATTGCTTCACCATTCAGGATGTACCAGTGCTCCGATCGGCGGCGGTGTCGCTGGAGACTCAACCGCTTACCGGGATAAACAATGATGCGCTTGACCTTGTGGTCCGGCTCATCCGCAAGCACCTGGTAGTAGCCCCATGGACGATGGTCTTCTTCCATGTCTTTGGTCATGATTGATTACTTTACAGAATGGGCATCCTTCATTTTCGCCATAAAGTAGTTTACACCTATTGACCAGTGTTCAGGTTCCAGGTTTCAGGTTCCAGGTTTCAGGTGTCAGTGTTTCTTGTACCTGACACCTGAAACCTGACACCCGACACCAAAAAGTACACCTGACACCTGACACCAAAAAGTAGGAACAAAAGACCTTATCTCTTGGCGCCCGCATCCTTGATAAGTGTAAACCGAGGAATGAAGGATGCCATTGTGTTAACCGGAGGGACAGAGTGGGGTTGTTTCAACTATCGAGGATCTCTCTTATCCTTTGAGACACCTGACTCATGTTGAAGGGCTTCTGAATAAAGCCATCACAACCACGGTCCAGTATCTCGCTCGCCTGGCCGTTTATGCTGTATCCGCTTGAAAGGAGCACCTTTATGTCCGGGTTGATCTCCTTCATGCGGTCATAGGCTTCACCACCACCCATGTCCGGCATGATCATGTCCAGGATGACCAGGGCAACCTTGTCCTTGTTCTTCTCATAGACCTCTATGGCTTCTTTGCCGTTTCTGGCCAACAGGACCTCGTAGCCCGCGGCTCTTAGCATGTCCTGGCCAACATCAATAATCATATCCTCATCATCTACAAACAGAATCGTCTCGCGTCCCTGCTGAATCTCTTTCTCTCCGGCCTCGGGCCTCTGCTCGCCCTCCGGGGCGTAGTCCGCCGCAGGCGGACGGAGGTTCACCACTGCTTCCACTGCTGGCAGGTAAATGGTAAAGGTGGTTCCCCTACCCTTTTCACTGCAAATGTTGATGATGCCGCCATGATTATTGATGATACCATAAGCAGAGGCAAGACCCAGACCCGTACCCCTGCCCATCTCCTTGGTGGTAAAAAAGGGCTCAAATATCCGCTGTTGGGTCTTTTCGTCCATGCCAACGCCGGTGTCGGTCACAGATACCTCCACGTAGTTGCCAGGCTTTGCCCCAAAAGGACTCACATACTTCTCATCAAGCCTCACAGTTTCTGTTTGAAGGTATAAGTCCCCGCCTCCTGGCATGGCCTGCCAGGCGTTGACATAAAGGTTTAACAGTACCTGCTCGATCTGTCCCCGGTCTACTTCTACCGTCCAGATGTCCTTCTGATATTTTCTGTGAACCCTGATCTCCTTTTTGGTGCGGCCAAACATCTCAAAACTCTTCTCGATGAGCTCGTTAATATCCGTGGGTCTGACCTCGTACTTGCCACCCCTGGCAAAACCTAAAAGCTGCCCGGTCAGATCTGACCCCCTTTTAACCAAATCCTCTACCCCCTTGATGTGTTCAAAATTGGGATGGTCAGAATCGATATCCAGAAATATCAAAGAGGTGTGCCCCTGGATACCCATGAGCAGGTTGTTAAAGTCATGGGCAATACCACCAGCAAGGGTTCCAATGGCCTCCATCTTCTTGGCTTGTAGCAATCGGGCTTCAAGGCGCTTGCGATCCGTGATATCTCTTGCCACCCCATAAGTTCCCATAAAAGCTTTCTCTTTCTGGTCAACAGGTCTATCATACATCCCCATGGACTTTAATTCCACCGCCAAAATTTTCTTGGGGCCATTGTGTTTCTGAAGACATTTCAGGTTTAATTCCACACCCGTCGTGGCACGTCCACCGGTTCTCCTCTCGTTGAAAATGTTTTTCGCTTTATCCATATCCTCTTCAAAGACAATGGAGGTATAATGTTTACCAATCAACTGGTCATTTTTGTAGCCAAGTAGAGACTCGACAGCACCATTTATGAATGTAAATTTCCCATCATGATCGAGGGTATAAATTATATCCGGGGAGGCATTGACCAGATATTGGTATCGCTTTTCTGTTAGCTCGAGTCTTACGTTGATAAGTTCATTTTCCTTCTTCAACTTATTATGATTAAGGGCATTTTTCACTCTTGTTAATAATTGCTCAAAATCAAAGGGCTTTCTAAAATAATCGTAGGCCCCTCTCCTCAAGGATTCTACGGCTGAGTCTACGGAAACGTGTCCTGTCATAACGATGACCAGGGGCTCTGGATTTTGGCTGTTTATATAGTCCATGATCTGGTGACCAGTCATGTCCGGCATAACAATGTCCAGAAGAACAAGATCAAAGCTATCCCTGGAGAGACATTCTATCGCTTCTTTGCCACTGTAACCTGTTTGCGCCTCATAGCCCTCCCTGCTTAACAAGATCTTGAGGCTATCGCACATACGAGGTTCATCATCAATAATCAAGATCCTAGGCACATGAGACATTGCGACCTCCACAAGTTATAAAATCGCTCTGCGATTTTATAAAGTTAGTAAGTCTGCTTTTCCCCTGTTGGCAAAACTATTCTAAAGGTTGTTCCCGTTGCCTGGTCACTTTCACAGGTCATGGTTCCATTTAATTCCGTGATAATGCTATATGTAATAGACAAACCCAATCCGGCATGTCCCTCCCCCTTTGAGCTAACAAACGGTTCAAACAGCCTCGACTTTATGCTATCAGGGATTCCCGGTCCGTCATCACTGATGGTAATCTCCACATATGGTTGATCCTCTTTTGCGTCCTTCTTTGATGGGCCATTGGGGACACGTTGAGTGTTGATATAAAGATTTCCTCCCTTGGGCATAGCCTCAACCGCATTCTTAATAAGGTTAACAAAAACCTGTTTCAGACCGTTTTTGTTCGTCATAAGGGTGGGCAAGGAAGGCTCCAGGTTAAGGTGGGCCTTGACACCAGACCGCGACAGGAGAGATTGACGTACAATCATAATAAGTTCCGATATAAGGGTGTTTATATCAACAAGTTCCTTTTGCTGGACTCTGGGTTCGGAAAAATTAGACAACTCACGAACAATGACGGAAACACGATCGATTTCTTCGTTGATTATCCTTATTTCTTCTTGAGCAGGACTATCCTTGGCCAGCTTAAGCCCAAGAATCCTGAGGTAGTTCTTTATGATACCTAAGGGATTGCTCACTTCGTGGGCCACTTTTCTGGCAACGGCTGACGAAGCTGTCAAGCGCTCAGACTGAATCAATCTTGCTTGAGTTTGTCTCACATTTTCAGCATCCACGGCTGAAGCCACCTGATTGGTAAAAATGGTCAAGAGGTTTATCTCCCCATACAAATTGGGAACTTGCGGTTCATCTACACCGAGGACTATCACACCGATAAACTTCTTGTGGGCCACCATGGGAAGGCACAACATACCGTCTTTTCCGATTAAGCGAATGATCTGGTTGTCCGTAATACTAAGATCGACTTTTGTCACACGGCCAAAAGAGTCCAGAGGTGTTCCCTGAGAAAGAGACTTTGCCACAAGACATTTTTTTGCTTCGACGGGAATGACTAATTCCTTGATCAGCACATCTTGAGCCGACCCCATACCACCTTTCCCAACCAGCACATCTTTTTCCCGGTCATACAGCAAAAAGAGTACACTGCGAACATCAAATAAGACCTGAAGACCTTGCTTGACAACCTTCAGTATAGACTCTTCTCCATGGGCTTCTAACAGATTCTGAAGCGTGGCTTGAAGTAGAGAAATGTCTCTGACCGCACGCACCAGATCTTTTCGCTTATCAGCATTTTTCTCGGAAACTAATCTGGTAAAGGCATCCGGAGGCTCAACCTCTATCTCCAGTGATTCTGCTACCTGCTTCACCTCTTCCTCGGCCAGCGATATGAACTCCTCCACTTCAGACCGGGCAAACCCAAAAACCTCTTCTGCTGCCTTGAACCTGGCATCGGTGTCTTGAACAGCCTCTGAGCACAGGGCATTGGCTACGAATACAATCTTTACCATAGGAAGCGCATCCAGAATTCTATGTACTGGTTCATGGTGATAAAGTACCGCATCCGCCATAAACGATTGCAGGTTCCACCGATTGATCATCCAGGCCCCCACCTCACAGTGTGTGGCCCCCAAGCGCGTTTCACCTGCCAAAAACAAATCCGGCTTGCTCCTGTGTGACTCCAGAATCTCAGCGTATTCCTTCGGAAAATTCCCCAATAAAACTAACTTTCCGATATCATGAAGAAGCCCTGACAAAAATGCCTCGTCAGGAGCAGGATACGAAATCTTTTCGGCAATCAGCTTGGCCAGGGTGGCACACATAAGAGAGTGCCACCAGAACAGCTTCAGCCTGAAGACAGAACTATCCCTGGCCTGGTCAAAAGCCTGGAATACCGAAGCGCTGACAGCAATATTCTTAACGGCATTAGTGCCTAAGAGTAACAGGGCATGGTCAATACCGGCCACCTTGTTCGGCAGGCCATAATAGACAGAATTGACCATCCTCAGAAGCCTTGCGCTCAAGGAAACATCTTTGTCGATAATTTGAGATATCTCCTTAATCGTGTCTGGTTCCCTGTTGCAGACCTCGATCAACTTCATAAGGATATGGGGAAGGGAGGGCAGGTTTCTGGAAGTCTCTATTCTATTAAAAAGTTCGCGGCAACGCGTTTTCATAGCTACTGTCTCTCTCTCCTTCAACTTTGTCTCGTCACCAGATTTCAGAGAAAGTATAAAGGAATTGTTGCTTAGTGTCAAGGTCTAAGAGGCTGTTGTCCAAATCGGCCACATCAGAGACCATAAGCTTGCTTTGGTAACGGTTATAAAATCGCGGGGCGATTTTATTAGGGGATTTGTCCTTTTATTCTCGCAAGGAAAATGCTATCTATAAAAAGATATTTCTGAGAGATATATGATCGTTAAGAAAAAGAATTTGGGTTTATCAATATAAACCAGCGCCTACGTAACGTAGGGGCGGGCCCGCCATGGCGCGACAGAGGCTGGGGAATGCCCGCGAG
>JAQYWL010000037.1 GCA_030145035.1 Desulfobacteria bacterium
CAGACCTGGATTGGTGCTTTGGTAGTCCATCGGAGACACCGAAGCGCCAGGGCAGGCTGAACACTGACACCTGGCCATTGAACTCAATAACCAACAATCTTGATTTACACCCGTCTCGGTAACGTCTCAGAATTTCTACAACCCATTGACATCATTTAAAACCATCACTCCAGTACTCCAGTACTCCAAATTAGGGCGAAGCCCCTAAGTTTTGCTCAGCAGGTCCTCCACCCGCTTAACCAACTCTCCAGGTTCAACCGGCTTGGCAATGTAATCGTCAGCCTCGGTCATGAGACCCATCGCCTGGGTGTAAGTTGTCTTGAAGAGGGCCTGGTCCACGGCTGTAAGGAGGATGACCGGAATCTTTTTCAACTCCGGGTCTGCCTTAAGGACCACACAAACGTCGTATCCGTTCATCTCAGGCATCATCACGTCCAGGATGACCAGACCGGGTTTCTCGGCCCGCACCTTCTCGAGCCCCTCCTTACCGTCGTAAGCCAGAACAACGTCGTAGCCCTTGCTGTCCAAAAGGAGCTTTGTTGCCTCACAAAAGTCAACATCATCATCGACTAATAATACCTTTTTCATGGCCCCACCTATTATTC
This sequence comes from Desulfobacteria bacterium, assembly GCA_030145035.1. Classification (GTDB taxonomy): domain Bacteria; phylum Desulfobacterota; class Desulfobacteria; order Desulfobacterales. The sequence goes on from JAQYWL010000037.1 coordinate 606, forward strand.
CTTACCGATTCTTTTGATAATTTTACCAACCCGTTCCAACAGTATACTGCTTTCGATGGGCTTCTCCACGTAATCGTCAACATCAAGCCGTACACCGGTCTCCAGTTCGTAACGGCGCTGGCTGACCCCTTCCTGAACCGAACTGAGGATGATGATCGGCATACGGGCATACTTGGCATAGCGTGGATCTTTCAGGGCCTTACACACCTCAAACCCGTCCATCCCGGGCATAAGTAGGTCGAGAATTAGTAAATCGGGACGCTCTTCTTTCAGCTTGGACAGACACTTCTCACCATCCTCAGCCATGACCACGGTATACCCGCCCGACTCCAATATCATCTGCAAGGCTTCCCTCATGTCCGGATCATCATCCACTACCAGGATCTTGGCACTTGCTGCCATGTCGCACCCCCCTGTCTTTGGACATTCGTCATTCGTCACTATTCATTGCTTATCTGTCAGAACTTGGCTTGCTCCGCTCACAATTGGAGTATTGGAGTGATGGAGTACTCCAATACTCCATCACTCCATTCCCAAGATACTACACCACCGGCCTCGGCATTAGACCTGCTTCTTCCACAATGCGGGGTACGATATCCTCCCACGCCACTGCCATGATGTGGACGCCATGCACCCCATCCACCTCTTTGAGTTGCTCGATTGTCTCCAGGCAGATCTTCACGCCTTCTTCCTTGGGCTCCTTGGCATCGGCCATCCGGTCAACGATCTCCTTTGGCACACTCAACCCGGATACATTACTTCGCATGTAGCGAGCCATACCAACGGACTTGATGGGTATCAGCCCGGCAAGGATATGCGTTTTTTCATCCAGGCCCCTGTCTCTGACCATCTTCATCCATTCAACAAATTTGGCCATGTCAAAGATACCCTGGGTCTGAATAAAATCCGCACCCGCGCTTACCTTCTTGGCTAAGCGGATGACCCGAAACTCAAAGGGGTCGGCAAATGGATTGGCTGCCGCTCCGATGAAAAACGGTACATCTCCCGAGATCTCTTCAGCATTAAGGAACTTGTGTTCATCCCGCATGGTCTTGACCATCTGAATGAACTGAATCGAATCAATGTCGTATACCCCCTTGGCCGTGGGGTGGTTGCCAAATTTCTGATGATCGCCGGAAAGGCAGAGCACATTGCGAATCCCCAGCGCAGCCGCCCCTAGGATGTCACTCTGGAGGGATAGGCGATTTCGGTCCCTGACGACCATCTGAAGGACCGGCTCCACGCCCAGCTCTTTCAATAGAACACAGCCGCTGAGGCTTGACATGCGCACAATAGCGGTCTGATTGTCAGTCACATTTAATGCGTCACAGCAAAGCTTGAGAAGTTCCCCTTTTCTCTGAATGACCTTAGGCGAGCTCCCTTTTGGAGGCCCGGCCTCTGCAGTTACAGAGAACCGCCCGCTTTCCAATATCCTTTCCAGATTGCTTCCTGACTTCATGACTTAAGATCCTCTCTGACCATCTTTCTGGGTCCGCCGTGTCCGGCCGGTGACCAGTCTTTAACAGGAAAGATCTCCTCCAGCATCTCCAGCCGATTAAGCCTGGTGAGGCGATCAATGATCAATTGCCACACGCAATCTACCTCTTTGCTGATTTCGCATTTCCCATTCATAGACCCCCCGCACGGGCCATTGAGAAGCTGCTTGGAGCATCTGGCAATAGGACACAGGCCGGCCGTTTTGTCCAAGATACAGTTCCCGCAGCCAGCACAACGTTCTGACCAGACCCCCAATTCCTCGGTCACACCCAAGAAGGTGGTATTACAACCTGGCAAGATTACCTTGTCCTGGAAGCGTTCGGCAAACAACTGGACCCCGGCCCCACACGCTATAGAAAGTACAGCATCGCAGCCACCGACCTTGTCTGCGATCAGGTCAACAAATTCAGGCTCACACTGCCTGGCGACAGCATCTTCCAAAACCTCACCTTCCTGGCCTGAGGTTTTTCTCGCTATGCGAATGGCAGAGGCGAGTTCTGCGACCTGTTGCTGTCCGCCGGCAAAAGACATGGCAGCACAGGTTTCACATCCCAACACCAAAAGGGGGTTGTAGCCCTTGGTCATTTTCTCAATCTCTTGAAACTTTTTCTGCTCTAACGTGATCATATACTTTCTTCCTTTACTCTGAGCGGGCCTGTCCAGCCTCCTTGATTCTCTGGATCAGCCCATCAATCAATTCTTTATCAACTATTCCCTGCTCGGGCATATCGCAAACCTCAAGACGCGCTCCGTCAATGCCCAAGGCATCCAGCAGGGTCCTGGCATGGGCCATACGCCGTTTGACCCTGTCTGTTGCTTCCGGAAAGGGATCCGTATCAGGCGCGCACCCGGCAAGAAACACACCATCAGCCCCACACTCAAAAGCCTTCAATACATCAAATGTGTCAACCCTTCTCAGCCCAAAGACCATGACCGGCAGAACATTAGGATGGCCTTGTCTCAGTCTTTCCATATCGCTCGAACCGAAGTTTCCGTGCAGGTCGAAAAAACCCACAATCACAGGGTCTGGCTGGTGTGATTCGGCCATACCCTTTTCTATCTTTTGTGCCATTTGAGCTCTGGAATCGAGACTGATGTCAATGGCCCGGACCGGACACTCAAGGGCGCACGTCCCGCAGGCCTGACATGCAAAGGGATCGATGGTAATCTCTCCCATCTTGTTCGTAGTAGGTATGCCGAGCGGGCAAACCCTCACACAGGTCAGACAGGAGATGCATTTCTCTTTGTCGAGTCTTGCCCCGAGAAAACAATGGAGACACCTGAGGGCCTCCTTAACGGCAACATCCTCGGAAAGAACAGCTTCCACTTCGTCAAAACCCTTGACACGATTGTCGGCCGGGAGGCTGGTTTTTAGGCATCTTTCAAATTTTGTGGTCTTTTCGATAATAACCGAAGACAATCTCTCCGTTTCAGTGGGCCCCGCTGACTCAACTGTTGCCGGCGACTCTCCCCTGAGGTAAGAATCTATGGAGATGGCAGCACGTTTGCCCGCAGAAATCGCCTCTACAACGGTAGCCGGGCCTGTAACCGCGTCACCTCCGGCAAATACACCGGGCTGAGTAGTAACTAATGTGTACGGCCCGTCCACAATGATTCGCTTTCTTCTTTCAGTAACCTCTATTTCTTCTGCCACCAAAGACGAGTCAGGCGCTTGGCCGATTGCAGCAATTACCATATCTACATCAAAGCTAAATTCAGAACCCGGCACAGGCTTTGGGCTTCTTCGACCACTGTCGTCCGGATCGCCCAACTCGTTCTTGATGCATTTCAATGCTGAAACCTTGCCGTCTCGTCCAAGGATTTCCAGTGGAGAGGTGAGATACGACATCTGAACGCCTTCATGGGCGGCCTCTTCGATTTCCTCCTTGGCTGCCGGCATCTCCTCTCGGGATCTGCGATACACGATATGAACGCCCTCAGCGCCCAGGCGAAGGGCTGAACGGGCTGAGTCAATTGCTGTGTTTCCCCCTCCAATGACAGCCACCCTTACTCCTACCCGGGGCTTTTCCGCCTGGTTGACCCCACGCAAGAAGGAAACCGCTGAAACCACCCCTTTCAGTTTATCTTCACCGGCAATGTGAAGCTTTCGGTCTCTATGCGCACCAATGCCCATAAATACAGCCTTGTATCCCTGCTCGAAGAGATCGGTGAGCTTGATCTCTTTGCCGATACGAACCCCCGTCTTGACCTCAATGCCCAGGTCAACAATGGTATGGATCTCCTCATCCAGTACATCGTTTGGGAGGCGATATTCGGGCACGCCCACTCTCAACATGCCTCCCAAAACCGGCAAGGCCTCAAAGATAGTGACACCGTGGCCAAGCAGGGCCAGATCATGAGCGGCCGCAAGCCCTGCGGGCCCTGAGCCCACCACCGCAACCTTGTGCCCGGTTGATTTGCCGGGCAAAGCCGCTTCATACTGATCTCTCCAGAGGCCATCAGAGGCAAAGCGTTTTAGCGCAGCTATAGCAATGGGTTCTTCTACCTGTCCTCGCTTGCAGGCCGTCTCGCACGGATGGGTGCAAATACGGCCGCATACGCGAGGCAAAGGATTTTGCTTCCTTATTGTAGCGAATGCCTCTTCAAACCTTCTTTCAGCAATAAGCTGGACATACTCCCGCACATCGGTCTGAATAGGGCAGGCCAACTTGCAGGGCGGGTATTTGATCTCCGTGCTAAGTTCGTTTCCTGTCATCATTTATTTATTGCTCTCTTTGGCTTTTTGAATTCCACATAACCTGAGACAACGGTCGGCCTCGCGGCTGGCCTGTTGTTCATTGAAGCCGAGATCTACCTCATCGAAAGTCCCGGCGCGCTCCGCAACAGAAAGGCGCAGCATCGGTTGTCTATCTGCACGTTCTACATCCTTCGGCTCAAACTCAACGCCTTTCCAGTCCTTGCGGTAGCCAGCTCTGATGTCATCTCCTTTCAGATAACGATTAATCGACGCTGCGGCCTTCTTTCCGAATGCAACCGCTTCCACCACCGTCCGGGGGCCGGAGGCGACATCGCCCCCTGCAAATATACCCGCGATATTTGTAGCAGCGGTTACAGGATCTGCTTCTACGGTGTTCCTGGGTGAAACGTCGATCCCGTGACCGTTGGCGAGAAAAGAAAGATCGGAACGTTGCCCGATAGCCACAACAACAACATCGGCCTTGACTGTGAATTCAGACCCTTCAATCGGAATCGGCCTTCGCCGACCCGATTCGTCCGCCTCTACCAGGGCCATGCGCATGCACTCCAAGCCAGAGATCTTGCCGTGGCTGCCAAGGATTCTCGCGGGCGCGGTCAAAAACTGTAGATCGATCCCTTCTTCGATAGCCTCTTCGACTTCCCACGGGCTTGCCGGCATCTCCTCGCGCGTCCTTCGATAAAAGATAGCCACGTCATCGTACCATAGGCGTTTGGCCACACGCGCAGAATCAATAGCAGCATTTCCCCCGCCAAGTACCACCAGTCGCCCCTTGTATGCAGGGGGTTTCCCCAGATTGATATCTCTCAAGAACGTGATGCAGTCGATAACTTCCTCAAAGTCATCTTCACCGGGGATTCCGATTTTGAGGGCCTGATGACATCCAACGCTGATAAAGACCGCTTGGAAATCGTTTCTGAGATCATCAAAGCTGAGATCTTTGCCGATCTCAAAATCGAGCTTGATCTCCACACCTAGGGCCCTGATGACATCGATCTCGGCCTGAAGAATGTTACGGGGCAGACGGTACTCCGGGATTCCAACAGCCATCATTCCCCCTGCTACGGGGAGTCTTTCAAAGACCGTAACACGATACCCTTCAATGGCGAGATAATAGGCCGCTGTGAGTCCTGCCGGGCCTGCTCCGATAATGGCAACTTTTTCCTCTCGCTTCGCCTCTATTTCAGGAACGTAGCGGACCTCTGATGAAAAGTCCGCATCCGCCAGGAACCGCTTAAGGTATTCGATCGCTATTGGTTCATCCACCTTTCCCCGGTTGCACTTTCCCTCGCACGGGTGGGGGCAGACACGACCGCATATGGCAGGAAAAGGCATCTCCTTCTTGATCAGCCTCAGGCCCTCGGCATATCTTCCCTGGGCGATGGCGGCAATAAACCCCGGGATGCTAATGTGCGCCGGACAGGTCGCCTTGCAAGGACCGGTCCCCCACTGTTCAAAGACAGCAGGATCAACATATCCTTGCTGGATCGCCATCTCACGAAGCACATCCACCACGCCGCTAAACTGCACCCCCTGGGGGCAGACAAATGCACAGGTATCACAATGCGAGCAGTACCAGATCGCTTCAGAGTCCAGAAGCCGATCCTTAAGCCCCATCTTGATCATGTGAAGTATTCTTCTGGGGTCAAAGGCGGCCTCGGCCTGGCTGACAGGGCACACTCCCGTACATGAACCACAGTCAAAACAGCGTTTTGCCAGCTCGCCGCCAGGCATCGCGGTCACTTCAAACTTAAATTGAGGCTGCAAATCACTCTTCGTTATAGTCAAGGGATCCTCCGATCACCTTCTCCTGCTTTGCTATCTCACGGATTATCGCATCGTTGACCTTCTCGGCCATCTTTGCTTCAATCACATCAGGGGCATACCCGTTTCCCTGTCTTAGATCCCGGGCAAGCTTGGCAAATCGTGTGCGCAGTCTAACACTTTCCACGGCAGACCTGGCTGCCAATAACTTCAATTTCAATTCCTCTCGGTCAATCCCCTCAGCTTCCCCTAAAGGACCTAGTTCCTTGAGCACATTAGTGAAGTTTGTTATTAACTCCACAAACAGGGATGCCTCAGCAGCCGAAGCCCAATTCAGGGCAAGCCTTTCTGGCTTCAGGCCCGCAACTTCCATGACTTTCCTGGTAACGTGTGCGGTGACTATGGCGTCATAATTACCGACCTGGTAATGACATTCGTCAAGTTGTCAACCGCCGACAAATACCCCGTCCGTCCCCGCGCAGAAGGCATCGATAATAAAGAGCGGATCCATTCTTCCGGTACACATAACCCTGATCGCCCTGATATTTGGCGGGTATTGAAAACGAGCCACGCCGGCCGAGTCCGCTGCCGCATAGCAGCACCAGTTACACAGGAAGCCGAGGATCCTCGGTTCAAATTTGTCACTTGTCATTTGTCACTCGTCAATTCCCATTGGTTGAGCTGACTTCTTCTGCATCCCATAACCAAGGTCTTCAGAAAATTAACATATTCAACAATTTTCGATTTCTATTTAACAGTGATTGAATTCCTTCAATTGTCGGGTGAACCTGCCTTCGGCAGAACCCCCAACCTACTGTTAAGTTAATGACATTGAGTTGTTAGTTGTTAGTCGCCACTGACCACTGACCAATGACTAATGACCAATGACTACCCACCTTCACCAAGAGCCCTTATCTGGGCGATGATCTGTTCATTGGTAAACCCACCCATCGATATTGAAAAGGAAGGGCAACGCGATGCACATATCCCGCATCCCTTGCACGAAGCCGATATGGTTTCAGCCTTTTTCCTCTTGCCGACCTTTATCATCCTTATGGCTGAGTATGGGCAAAGACTCTCACAAATTCCGCATCCTATGCAGGTATCGGTATCAACCGAAGAGACAATAGGCTCAACCGTGACATACCCTTGGGCCAGGGGAATACACGCCTTGCCAGCAGCAGCCCTGGCCTGGGCAACCGATTCAGAAATCGGCTTGGGCCCGTGGGCCAGACCACAAAGATACACACCCTCCACGGAAAACTCAACCGGCCTGAGCTTTGGATGGGCCTCCAAGAAGAATCCGTCACTCGTAAGTGGGATCTTGAGAATTTTTGACAACTCCTCAACCTGGTTCGGTACGATACCCACGCTGAGGACCAGCAGATCAGGTTCAAGGACGACCTTTTCCCCCAAAAGCTTGTCCAGGAATTCAACCTGGATACGGCCCTCTTTCTCGGTCACTTCAGGGGGATGGTCTTTTTCAAAGTGAACAAACATCACGCCCTTTTCCCTGGCCAATTGATAGTAGTCCTCCGTAAATCCGTAAGTGCGCATGTCCCGATAAAGGACAGTAATGTTGGCAGAAGGATTTATCTCCAGTATCTTCAGGGCATTCTTTACAGCCTGTCCGCAGCATAGCTTGCTGCAATAGGAGAGGTCCTCCCCCCTGGAGCCCACACACTGGATCATTACAATGTCGTTTATCCTTTTTGCCTCTTCGATCCTGCTCAGCCCCTCTTCCAGTTCACTCTGGGTAACCACTTGCCGCGACTTTCCGTACAGATACTGTTCAGGCTCATAAGGCCTTCCGCCTGTGGCCACAACAACCACCCCGTGCTCCAAGGTTTCTGACCTGTCTTTTGTACGAATTGAGGTGGTAAAGTTGCCCACATACCCTGAAACATTTTCAACACAGGTGTTTGTATACACGTGTATGAGGGGATGAGATCTTATCTTTGCATCTGTATCCTGAAGCAGTTGCTTGGGATCGTCACCGGTGAGTGTAAACCGCGTGTGTCTCAGGTTTCCCCCAAGCCTTGCCGATTTTTCTACCAAAAAGCATTCGAATCCTTGCCCGGCGATACTCAAAGCAGCCGTCATACCCGCCATACCTCCCCCTATGACAAGGGCTTTCTGGATCACAGGGAGTTTCTGTTCCGGAAGTGGCTGAAGGCTACGGGCCTTGGCTACCGCCATCCTGATCAGGTCGTTAGATTTTTCCGTAGCCTTTTCAGGGAAGATGGCGTGAACCCACGAACAATGATCCCTGATATTGGCCATCTCAAACAGACAGGGGTTCAGACCGGCATCTTTCAGGGTTTCCTGAAACAGTGGTTCATGGGTTCGTGGCGTGCACGCTGCCACCACCACGCGATTTAGGCGATTTTCCTTGATCGTCTCAGTGATGGCTTCCTGCGTGTTCTGTGCACAGCTATAAAGATTCGTGTCGGCAAAGACCACATTGTCTAAGGTTGCCGCGTAGTCGGCCACCGCCTGCACATCGACTACACCGCCAATATTGGTCCCGCAAGAGCAGACAAACACCCCGATGCGGGGCTCCTCCCCTATATCGATCTCAGGCGGATAGATCTTGGTTTCTATCTCGGTGCCCCGGACCTCCTTCAATGCCTCGGCAGCAAGCGCGGCCGCACCGCTGGCATCCGTGACACTCTCCGGAACATCCTTTGGTCCCTGGAAGGCGCCGGCCACAAAGAGGCCCGGACGGGTACTTTGAAGCGGAGAAAAGGGGCGCGTGCTGCAGAAATCGTAATGGTTCAATTCGATGCCGGTAACCTCGGCTAAGGATTGGGCATCGCGGGGTGATTCCAGCCCTTCGGAAAGTACCACCATATCAAAGCCTTCCCTAAAATGTGTCCCCGCCTCATCAACGTATGAGATTTCAAGAAACTTGCCCTTTTCCTGAACACCTCCAACCCGGCTGCGCACAAAACGGATACCCTTTTCTTTGGCCCGGAGCCTGGCGTAATCGAACTCCTTGCCCTGAGTGCGCATGTCCATGTAAAATATCGAGATCTCAAGATTCGGGTCGTGCTCCTTTGCCACCACGGCTTCCTTGATCGCATACATGCAGCAAACTGAAGAACAGTAAGCGTTTCCGCATGAAACATCTCTTGTGCCTATGCACTGGAGAAAGGCAACGCGATTGGGATGCTGGCCGTCAGAAGGCCTGATAACTTTTCCGATAGTGGGACCGGAGGCCGACGTGAGGCGCTCGAATTCCATACCAGTGACTACATCGGGGAGACGACCATATCCATATCTTGACAACACCTCTTCGCTGATACGACCAAACCCTGGAGCAAGTATGACGGCACCCACTTTGAGATCGAGCATTTCTTCTTGTTCGTAAAGATTGATCGCCCTGGCCTGACAGGCTGATACACATATTCGGCAGGTTTCGTAATTAAGGAAGAGACACTGTGCGGGATTGATGTAAAAACTTGCAGGAATGGCCTGGGCATAATCCCTGTGCGGATTCTTGGTCAGGGCCAGACCCTGGTTGTAGTCGTCACTGACGATCACGGGGCAATACGTGGCACACATACCGCAGGCCGTGCACAGGTCTCCGTCGATATAGCGGGGTTGTCGGCGCACCCTAACAGTTAAATCGCCCACTTCACCCTCAACTGAGATCAGTTCAGCTTTAGTTATGATTCTTATGTTCGGAGACCGGCCGGCCTCAACCAACTTGGGCGCCAGGATTCAGATGGCACAGTCATTGGTGGGGAAGGTCTTGTCCAGTTGAGCCATAGCTCCACCGATAGAACCTCCCTTTTCGATCAGGTAAACATAGTAACCTAAACCGGCCAGGTCCAGGGATGCCTGAATACCGGCAATACCCCCACCGACAACCATCACAGATCCTGATTTGGTACTTTCTGTTTTTTCCATTTTTGACACTTAGTACAGAATGCTATAGTTTTTCAGATAAATAACTTCAAAAAAATCCGAAATCCGATTCGAATTTCGAGTTTTCCCTACTGTTTCTGTGAAATTCAATTTGTGGAAATTTTTGTAATCACAACTCCCGCCTCATGGCCATGTCAAAGAGGACCCTTTCTTTCTTTTCCTGAATCCCCAGGGCCTCTCGCCCTTTCTCAATACGCCGAATCATCATCTGTGCCATCTCTGTGGGATCTTCTTCAACCGCCCACATTCCGCCGTACAGCTCTTCTAATTCTCTGAACAGGTAATCAGTCAAAACCTTGCTCCCTGTGGTTGGAAAGGTCCTGCCGAATACGACATAGACGCCGCTCGCCACAAAATAATGACCGATCGATATGGCCTTTTCACTCATCCATTCCGGGGCGCAGCCTGCCGCAGGTACCTGGCTGATATCGTCCCCGAGGCCGCCTTCACGGACAATCTCTGTGGCCGCAATCAATATCCGACTGTTGTCCACACAGGAGCCCATATGCAAAACCGGCGGCATACCCACGGTTTCACACACCTCTCTTAAACCCGGCCCTGCCAGTTCGGCAGCCTCAGGCCGCAAAAGGCCTTCCCGGCCGCAGGCAGTCGCTGCACACCCTGTAACC
>JAQYWL010000107.1 GCA_030145035.1 Desulfobacteria bacterium
ACGTCTGCGGGAGAGGATTCGCAAACGAGACTATGTGATGACGCTCCACGCTGAAGAAGAGATGGACGAGGATGCTCTGACTATCTATGATGTAGAACGCGGGATTCTCACCGGCGAAATATTGGAAAGTCAGAGGGATAAAGGGACTGCTGAAAGAAAGTATCGAATTAGAGGGGAAACGGTTGGGGGTGATCAAGTCGAATTAGTTGCGAAAATGAGTCCAACTGGTAAGCTGGTCATTGTTACCATATACGTACCATGAATAGGAGAAAGTCAAATGGTGTGTGATATCTGTGGACAAAAAGGGGCGCGCATCCGAAAGGTTGCCAGAACCTACGGCAAGGGCAAGAACCTGCTGTTGATCGAAGGTATCCCAGTGGTAAGTTGTCCCCACTGCGGTGAGAGCTATATGACTGCAGAAACACTTCACGAGATAGAACGGCTCAAACTCCACCGAAAGAGTCTTGCCGTCCAACGCCCAGTGGAAGTCGTCAGTTTCGCATAGCTGAGAAGCAGACGCCCTACGTCACATAATAGGGAATAAGGCAATTGGGGTCAAACCTTGATTTGGGTAAAGATTGGGGACGTTGTTGACTGTGTTGAATAACTCAATTGCGGTTGCAGACAGAATGGAGCCAACTATTCAGGAGAGCAAAGGGAAAATAAGTCAACATAGTCAACAACGTCCCCTAACACCTTCCTAACACCTTCACATCTCTTCAAAAAAACGATTATTTTATAGGATAGACTATGACAAAATATGATAAACTCATAATGAAGATTCTGAAGGGCAGATCAGATGCCAATATCGCATTCGATGAACTCCGAAACCTCCTCATCAATCTGGGATTTGAGGAACGAGTCAGGAGCAGTCATCACATATTTGTCAAATCAGGAGTTGAGGAGCTTATCAGCCTTCAGCGTTAAGGGAGAATGGCAAAACCTTATCAAGTTATAAAATCGCTTCGCGATTTTATGTAGCGCGGCTTCGCCGCTCGAAAAAAGGAAATTCCTATACAATCAAGTTCGTCAGGTACGTAACATAATCACACGGTATCAATTAGGAGATGATGCATAATGCATAAATATGAAATTATTATTTATTGGAGTGATGAGGATAAAGCCTTTATTGCTATTGATCCACTTCCATAGGGGGTAAGCAAATGTATTATGACGTTATTTCAGCGCAATATATTGATGGGTATAGGCTCCAAGTAACATTCGAAGACGGTAAATCCGGAATTGTCGACTTCAAGAAGTATATTGAGAAAGGCGGGGTGTTTTCTAGATTGAAAGATTTCGATTATTTCAAAACATTTCAAATCAATGAGGACTTGGGCATTATTGCTTGGGATAACGAAATTGATATAGCACCGGAAACGCTCTATAGTGAGGCGACTGGAGTCCCGCTACCTGATTGGATGGAGTCTGAATCTGGATTGAGAAAAACCGCCTAACAACCGCTTGGAGGAGGACACTCGTTTCACTCACGCCTCTCAAGCGGCCCGTTCTGCATCTGAGGAAAGTTTTGGACACAGACGATTTGACAGAAATGGCCTATCAAATGATCCCAATTGCAGGGGATATTTCCGACTATCTTGGAAAAACAAGGTGTCAGACCTACACATTTGACAAAACCGGCCTGAGATGAGAAACCGGCTCGACAGGTCAAGCTGTATTTGTGCCACCGCTATAGTGGTAAGAAACTAAGGAAAATTGCAGAGCGATTTGGTGTGAACGAATCAGGGGTAACTAACCCGGGCGAGTCGAAGAATTCGGATAAAGCGGAAAAATGACAAAAAGCTCGCAAGGCTCATCACGAAGATGGTGAAAGAACCGCACAATATATGTTCGCTGTAAATTAAATATTGACAAACGTAACCTTTTGGGTTACGTTTTTATTTATGATAAAATCATTAAATGATATTAAAGATATGAATTATCCTGGTTCTTTTCTTCATCAGTTGAGTGGAAATAAAAAGGGCTTCCATGCCGTAAAAGTTTCAGGTAATTGGCGGATCTTTTTCAAATTTATTAATGGCGGTGCATTCATTGTCGATTATGATGATTATCACTAGGAGATAAAGCAATGAGAAAAATGACAAGGCAACCAACACATCCAGGCAACATCATAAAAGAAGATTATTTAGTGCCATTGTCCGTTAGTATTAAGGATATGGCGGAACTTCTTGGTGTTTCCAGAAAAACATTGTCAAAGATCATTAATGGAAGTGGGGCTATTACACCAGATATGGCTTTGCGCTTATCCCGTGCATTCGATACTACACCTGACTTTTGGCTTAATCTACAAAAAAACTATGATTTATGGCAAGCTGAAACGGCTTCAAAAGAGTGGCAAAAGGTAAAACCAGTCTCGCCACAATTGCTCCATCATCAAGGATAAAACAGCGAACAAGTCGCTTAACCGGACTGCCTTTTCTTTGTTTCTTTCTTTTGCTTTGGTTTCCCACAGTTTTTACTTTTGACCAAGCCTTATTGTTTACACGGCAGCCCGTTAGCTCTACCTTGGGCATTTGAGGATTGACGGAGAGTGTTGAGGTCAGTAGAGTATTTTAGATATGGATACGCTTGAGGGTATTAAAGAGAAGGTTGGTCGGTGTCAGTACGAGTTCTCCAAGCATGCTGTCGATCAGACCATTGTTCGTGAGATCAGGTTGAGGAAGGCTTATTGGGAGAAAGCGAGGTCATCGAGGACTATCCTAAGGATAAGTACGGTCCGAGCTGTCTCATACTCGGCTTTTCGAGAGCAGGGCGACCTCTGCATGTTCAATGAAAAAAGCAAGGAGTTAGACACGATCTTGGGCTCTCAAGGTTCGGCGTAGCCGGTGGCCGACCCTGCCCATAGTGCCCGACTTTGGCAGCCTGGTATGACAAGATCTCTTGGACAGTTCCAGAATCAGAGTACCTTAGAGCCATAATTTAGTTCGGGCGGACAGGGTAAGGCATTCTGACCCGAGTCGTCGATGACATCCATCTATCTGTGGGCCACCGCGACAATCTACACTTAGCCATCCTGTCCGCCGTAGCCTCGAAAACCTGTAACCGCAAAGGTTAAGTCCAGCTTAGGTTTGGACTTACAGTTTGAGTTTTATCTCATAGAGATCCTGAATCATATTTCGCCATTGGCCCAAAGGCCGATCTTTTGCAAAGGCGGCTTTGAGTGCGCCGAGTTTCTGCCATTTATCCCGTAGGCAAGGCCAAGTCATTAAGTAGTAACCGGCCCGCTCTTCCAATTTGACTCCTGGTTGTCGCATGTGTCGTGGAAGATAGGTTTGTGACGTTCGCATCAAGCACATAGCCATACGCAGATACCGACGCGCAATACCAAAATCGGCATGTTGTCCAGCTGCATCACGACGTTTGTAGTCGGCCATCAAATCGTCTGGACCATGTAAACCCAGGTGCGAAGCCGACTGAACAACATAGTCTTTGAGAATACGATTGCAGCGCTTGGCAACCGAACCGGTATGGGTTTCTCCCAGATAAAATCATGAAAGAAACTTTTGATTTGTGGAAATTACTTGCAGGCCTTGGGGTTTTCTTATTCGGGATGATCTTGCTTGAAGAGTCCGTAAAAGCCTTGTCAGGGAAAGCGTTCAGACGGATAATTCGGCTTTATACCAATGGCACGTTGAGAGCGATCGTGAGCGGTTCGCTCGTAACAGCTATCCTGCAAAGCAGTTCTGCAGTTTCGCTCATGGTATTGGCTTTTGTTGGGGCGGGAGTAATGAGCATGGAAAATGCCATCGGGGTGATGATGGGCTCCAATATTGGCACTACCTGCACCGGCTGGATCGTTGCCACCTTTGGATTCAAATCAAAAATTGAAAGCTTTGCCCTCCCCCTCACTGGCATCGGGGGTATCGGCCTGATTTTTTTTGGTTCCTACTCCAAATTTTTCCACATCAGTAGGCTTATGATAGGCTTTGGTTTTTTATTTCTCGGGCTTGATTACATGAAAGGAAGTGTGGAAAGTCTTGCACAAAGTTTTGACCTGAGCCGGATTCCTGACTATGGGCTTTGGCTTTACTTAATGGTTGGAATCCTCCTTACGGCTCTTATGCAATCCGGTTCAGCCAGCATTGCCGTTGTGCTGACTGCACTCAACAGCCAGCTGATCAATTTCAACATGGGAGTAGCAATGGTCATCGGGGCCAATGTGGGTACCACAATTACCGTTTTGTTGGGTTCCATCGGGGGGGCACAATCCAAAAAAAGGGTAGCCCTCAGCCACTTGATCTTCAATGTGGTTACAGGGGTGATAGCTTTCTTGAGCATCCAGGGCCTGGTGCGGTTCATAAAGCTTTTCCTCGATATAAATTCCAACAGTGTAATTGGGCTGGCCCTCTTCCATACTCTGTTCAATATTATTGGGGTAATTCTTTTTTTCCCATTTATTGGATTACTGTCCCGTACGCTTATTAAACTTTATCGGGACCATAAACCTATGCTCACCGTTTACATTAATAATACCCCCACCGAAGTGCCTGATGCAGCTACCGCCGCTTTAAAAAAAGAAATCAACCATCTGCTTCAGGAATGCCGGCTCTACAATCTCCGGTTGTTAAAAATTGATGAAAAGTTGGTGTTTGATCAAGATCCTCCCTTTGAAAAACATAAGAAGAAAAAATTTACCATCGATCATCTGTATGAAAACATAAAGCTGCTCCATGCAGAAATTTTTACCTTCTATTCCAGGCTCCAAAACCAGAAACTGGAGGAGTCCGAGGCCAGAGAATTGGAACGGATGATCTATGCTTCCCGAAACACCATGAACTCAATCAAAAACTTCAAGGGGATAAGGCATAACATGGATGAGTTTGATGGTTCAGAAAATTCATTCCTCAACTTACAGTATACATTATTTCGCAAACGCTTGGTGGAACTTTACCGCAACATGAACCGCATTCTGCACCTGAAAAACAAAGAAGAGCAATACCGGACACTACTGACAACCTTTGTGTATATCGAAGAGGCTGATAAACGGTTTATCAGGGAAACCATGACTGCGGTTTCAGAAAAACAAATACAGGAAATGGAAATCTCCTCCCTATTGCTGGTGAACCGGCTCTTTACTCAGGCTTGCAGAATGCAGATTTTCAGCATGAAGGATTTGCTCCTCTCCCAGGAACAAATCAATGATTTTGACAGGGCCCTGGATATGAAAGAACTCATGGATGAGGAAAAAGTGAAATCCCGGGGAAAGATTGGGGACGTTGTGAAAGCGCCGGGATAAACCGGCATAGAGTTGGGGATGAGGCTTCGACTGAGCTCAGCCGAAGTCAAGAGCCCCACATGAAAGGAGTAGCTGATCCATCATGGCCCCGAGTCATGCGCGG
>JAQYWL010000374.1 GCA_030145035.1 Desulfobacteria bacterium
AAATCCGCAATCCGCAATCCAAAATCAAATAAGGAGGTTTACCGATGATTATTGTCATGAAAAGCAAGGCCGATCCACAGGAGCTTGATAACGTGATCAAGTGGATAGAATCGGCAGGGTACAAGCCACATGTGTCAAAAGGCGTCGAAAGGACCATTATCGGAGCCATCGGGGATGAGCGGGGAAAAGTAGTTCTGAAAGCCCTGGAAACCATGCCCGGGGTTGAAAAGGTCATGCCGATCTTGCAGCCTTACAAGCTTGCGAGCCGGGAGACCAAGGAAGGCAATACCGTGATCACAGTGGGAGAAGTGAAGATAGGCGGCCCAAAATTCGTGGTCATAGCAGGACCCTGTGCTGTGGAGAGTGAAGAGCAGCTCATGGAGTCTGCCTATGTTGTGAAGAAAGCCGGCGCCTCTATGCTGAGAGGAGGGGCTTTTAAGCCGAGGACATCTCCGTACAGTTTTCAGGGCATGGGAGAAGAAGGCCTGAAGATCCTTGCCCAGGCCCGGGAGAAAACAGGTCTGCCAGTGGTCACCGAGGTCATGAGTACCTCGGAAGTAGAACTTGTTGAAAGTTATGCAGACGTGCTTCAAGTGGGAGCCAGAAACACCCAGAATTTTGCACTCCTGAAGGCCGTGGGGCAGGCGAAAAAACCCGTGCTTTTGAAAAGAGGAATGATGACCACGCTGGAAGAGCTGCTCATGTCTGCGGAATACATATTGGCATCCGGCAACGATCATGTCATACTCTGCGAGCGGGGTATTCGCACCTTTGAAACCGCCATGCGAAACACCCTTGATATCAGCGCGGTGCCAGTGCTCAAGGATAAGACCCACCTGCCGGTCATTGTTGATCCGAGCCACGCCATCGGCCAGTGGAAGTTCGTACTTCCACTGGCCAAGGCTGCTGTCGCGGTTGGGGCCGATGGCCTGTTGATAGAAGTTCATCCGGACCCCCAGCGCGCCCTATCAGATGGACCCCAGTCGTTGAAGCCTGAAAAGTTCTACAAGCTCATGGATGAAATTGAATCGATTGCAAAGATCGTCAGAAAGGAGTATGCACAGGGACATGGAGCGCATTAGAGTGACTCTGGAAAAGTCTTACAAGGACTCCTATGAGATCTTCATTGGTGAAGATATTATGGGCCGTGAGAGATGGATCACGACGGTCAAGAATCATGCAGATCGTTACGTGATTATTACAGACTCAGATGTCAACCCCTTGTATGGCGAGATGGTGAGGGCAAAGTTGGCGGAAACCGCCCTGCCTGTTGACGTCATTGAAATACCTGCTGGTGAGTCCTCAAAATCGGTCACTACCGTGCTTGATGTGGTAAGACAACTCATCAGGCTGAAGGTCAGCCGCAAATCGGTGCTTATTGCCCTGGGTGGCGGGGTGGTGGGTGATGTAACCGGCTTTATCGCATCCATATACATGAGGTCGATCCCGTATGTCCAGATTCCCACAACCCTTCTTGCTCAGGTGGACAGCAGCGTGGGGGGCAAGACCGGCGTGGATCTTCCGGAGGGCAAAAATCTTCTGGGTACATTCTATCAGCCAAAGGCGGTTTATATAGACCTGTCATTCCTGAAAACGCTTTCGGATAAGGATTTTGCAAACGGATTGGCCGAAATCATCAAATACGGCATCATGGGCGATCATAATCTCTTCGAATTCCTTGAACACGAAAGCGACGGGATCAAGAAGCGTAATCTTTCCCTGATGAAAAGCTTAGTGGGGCGTTCCTGCAAGATAAAGGCAGATATTGTAGAGATGGATGAAAAAGAACTCGGCTTGAGGCGCATTCTCAATTTTGGCCATACCTTGGGGCATGCACTGGAGGCTGCGTCAGGGTACAGCCTTTTCCATGGAGAGGCTGTCTCCATAGGGATGGTGGGAGCTGCAAAGATTTCGCACAGGCTCGATTACCTAAATAGGGCCTCTTACCGAAGAATCGTTGATTTGATTAAACACTACCACCTGCCCACCAGGATTCCGGCAGGCCTGGACACAGCACAAATCATGGCCTTCATGGCAACCGACAAAAAGGCTGTCGGAGGGCAACTGCATTTTGTGCTGGTAAAAAAAATAGGCGCACCTTTTGTGACTCCTGAGGTTCCCCCAGGTGTTGTGGTGGAGGCGATTGAGGAACTTCAGGGATGAGTAAAGATTCTTTAAATACGCTACGGCGCACGATTGAAGAGCTGGACGTGGCGCTCCTGAAACTTTTGAACGAGCGGGCATCGGTTTCTGTCCGGATCGGCAAACTCAAGGGCCAAAACGGCATGAGCATCTATGACCGGCACCGGGAAGAGACGATATACGGGTATCTGGTCCAGCACAACCAGGGGCCGATGAAAACGTCAGACATTAACAGAATATTTTCCGAGATTATCTCGGTTTCGAGAGAACTACAGTCCACAATGTCCCGTGATGACTATGAGCCTCCGGTGAAATCACGGGTTGACAGCAACACAGATGCGCTGAGCGGAGAGACCTCAATTTATGGTATTCTGGGAAATCCCGTAGCACACAGCATGAGCCCCCTTATGCACAATGCTGCATTCACACTTCTTGGCATAGATGCAATCTATTTGCCTTTTGAAGTGGAGGATCTGCAAGGAGCCGTAGCCGGCATGAAAGCCCTCAGGATAAAGGGCGCAAGCGTGACACATCCCTTTAAGACACGGATCATCGGGCTCATCGACGAAATCGACGATACAGCCGAAAAGATTGGGGCGGTCAACACTTTGGTCTTCGGAAAAGAGAGGATACGAGGTACCAACACGGACTGGGTTGGAGCTGTCAGGTGCCTTGAGACGCTGCTCCCCATAGAAGATCACAAGTTTGTGGTGCTCGGTGCGGGAGGGGCGGCAAGGGCTGTGATTTTCGGCATAACCAGCAAAGGGGGCAAAGCCGTTGTTGTGAACAGGTCAGTGGAGGAGGGACAGGCGTTGGCCGAGGAGTTTGATTCTGTTTTCATTCCCCTTTCTGAGATCGAAAGCGCTCGTGGAGACTGTTTGGTCAATACAACACCGGTAGGCATGTATCCCAAAGAAAACGAGATGCCCGTGCCAAGGCAGGTACTGGGCACATACAAGGCGGTAGCGGATGTCATATACAACCCTCTTAAGACAATGCTCCTGAGGGAAGCAGAGGCGGCAGGTTGCATGGTGGCAAGCGGCTTTGAGATGTTTGTGTATCAGGGGACCGAGCAGTTTACTATTTGGACAGGGAGACAGGCCCCAGTGGAGGAGATGAGAGAAGTAGTTTATCAAAGACTGTCTGGCAAGGAGCTGATAGCTGACAGCTCATAGCTCTAAGCTCATAGCTCATAGGGTTTTGCTATCAGCTGTCAGCTATGAGCTATCAGCTGTCAGCTATCAGCTGTCAAATGACCAGTGACTAACCAAATGAGGCCAATTAGATCCATCAAGAATATCAATGCCACGGTCCGTGTCCCCGGTTCAAAGAGCTATACCCAAAGGGCGCTGATTACTTCTGCACTGGCCGGTGGCAGGTCTATCATAAGAGACGCCTTGATCTCAGAGGATACCGAGTATTTGATCGAGGCCCTGCGGTCGCTGGGCGCAAACATTGCTCGGGAACGCGATGAATTTGTGGTGGAGGGGACCGGCGGTAAACTCGTTACCCCTTCTTCGGCCCTTTATCTGGGAAACAACGGAACCGGACTCCGGTTTCTCACCGGCACCGTCTCTTTAGGGCATGGTACCTTTGTTCTTGATGGCAACAGCCGCATGCGTCAAAGGCCGATCCAGCCCCTCGTTGATGCCCTGAACAAGATGGGGGTTAGGGCTACGTGCATTGAAGCAAACGGGTGCCCGCCTGTGGAAATCCGGGCAAGAGGGCTTTTAGGGGGCAGGACACGCTTGACCGGGGGGCTCAGCAGTCAGTATGTGTCATCGCTCCTTTTGGCCGCGCCGTATGCTGAAAAAGATACCGAGATCGAGATTTCCACCCCCCTCCCATCCTGGCCATATATAAATCTGACCCTGGATGTGATGGCACGCTTTGGAGTGGAGGTATCAGTCTCCGAAGAGAGACTTTTTTTTGTTAAGGCACTTCAAGCCTATCAGCCGAGAGAATATGTGATAGAGGGCGACCTCTCAAGTGCTAGCTATTTTATGGCTGCTGCTGCTATCGTTGGCCGGACCATAAAGATATCTAATATTAACCCGGGCTCCCTTCAGGGGGATTTGCGCTTCCTGGAGATCCTAAAGACCATGGGGTGCAAGGTGTCCACATCCGGAGAAGGGGTTGAGGTAACCGGTCCGTTATCCAACCACGAGGATCTTTCTTTTGACTTGAACGAGGTGCCGGACATGGTTCCGGCACTCGCTGTGGTCTCTGCGTTCAGGAAGGGAAAGACCACCCTGAAAAACATATTGCATCTGCGGGTGAAGGAATCGGACAGAGTCGCTGCCCTGACCCGTGAGCTCAGAAAGATCGGTGCACGGGCTGAGGAAAAGGAAGACGAGATGATCGTCCAGGGGATCGCAACCCACGGGGCCGAGATAGACTGCTACAGCGACCACCGGATCGCCATGAGTTTTGCCATAGCAGGCCTGGCCATTGAGGGTATTTCCATAAAAGATCCCGGTTGTGTCAAAAAATCGTTTCCTGATTTTTGGGAAAAACTGGAAGGTCTTTGAATTGAATATTGATATGAATATCGTGCTGATTGGATACAGGGGTACTGGTAAGACGTCCGTGGGGGTGGCCCTTTCCGAAAGAGTTGGAAAGGCATTTTGTGACACCGATGACTATATCGAGGCAAAGCTCAAGAGGCCGATTAGCGATATGGTGGCAAGGGAAGGCTGGGCCTTTTTTCGAGAAAAGGAAAAGGAGGCGATCCGCGAGGTATCGCAATTTGAGGATTGCGTGATTGCTGCGGGCGGCGGTGCGGTCCTGGACCCTGAAAACATGGAGAATCTCAAGAAGGATGGGGTAGTGATTTTGCTTGAGGCCACAACTCACACCATCCTTGAACGAATGCGTTTGGATAAAAAGACCGAACAACAGAGACCAAGCCTAACGGGGAAAGATCCTTACAAGGAAATAGAAGAGGTCTTGGAATTCAGGCGGCCTATTTATCAAAAGGCCATGGATTTCTCTGTGGATACGACATCTAAGAGCGTTGAGCAGGTCCTTGATGAGATCATCCAAAAACTAGAAAAGTATGGGGGTTAAATGGCCGGTAACACATTTGGACAGGTCTTTAAGGTTACTACCTGGGGTGAGTCTCACGGAAAGGCGCTGGGGGTGATTATTGACGGATGCCCCCCTAGCTTGCCCCTTAGCGAGCCTGACATTCAGCAAGACCTTGACAGAAGAAGACCGCAGAGCGCACCTTCAAGTACACCAAGAAGGGAACCGGATCAAGTTGAATTCCTTTCCGGCACATTTCAAGGAATGACCACCGGAACCCCTATCTCACTCCTTATTTATAACAAGGATGTGGATAGCAGGGCATACGAGGCCATCAAGGACGTGTTCAGGCCAGGACATGGGGACTTCACTTATCAAAAAAAATACGGAATACGCGATTACAGGGGTGGAGGCAGGGCCTCCGGCAGGGAAACAGCGGCAAGGGTTGCAGCAGGTGCTGTTGCCAGAAAGGTCCTGGACCAGGAGGGCATCCTGGTAAGGGCTTATACCCTGGAGCTCGCAGGTGTCAGGGTGGAACGGGTGGATCTGGACGTAATAGATAAAAATCCGTTTCTTGCGCCGGATCTAAATGCAGCAAGCCGTATGCAGGAAAGGATCAAGGAGATTAAGAAATCCGGAGATTCGGCCGGGGGGATCGTAGAGGTCCGGGTTCAGGGGTGTCCTGCCGGATTAGGAGAACCTGTATTTGACAAACTCGATGCAGAGCTTGCAAAGGCGCTGATGAGTATTGGGGCTGTAAAGGCTGTTGAAATCGGAGTGGGTCTGGAGGCCGCTCGTCTGCTCGGTTCTGAATGCAATGACGAAATCACACCCGAGGGGTTTGTCACAAACCGCTCCGGTGGTATCCTGGCAGGTATTTCCAATGGTGATGACATTGTGGCGAGAGCTGCTGTAAAGCCGATTTCCTCCATTGAAAAGGAACAGCGTACGGTGGACATCGATATGAAGCCGGCAACGATCTCGGTTAAAGGGAGGCACGATGTATCAGCCGTACCCAGGCTCGTGCCTGTGTGCGAGGCCATGGTGAGACTGGTAATTGTTGACCATTTGTTGAGGCAAAGGACTATCCCGTTTCAGTCTGCATGATAATGATCCATGACACACAGCTCAGAGCATGGATATGATAATGGTATCAAAACAACTCTGAGGTGAGCTGAACAACATCAGGTTCACAGAAAAACTTTATAGTCGGTACGTAAAGCCTTGGCTAAACGCTTTGCCATGACCTTGCCAATGGGTCGCTTGCCATTTTCCATTTCAGAAATATGGCTTGGCTTGATTCCTACCATCTCCGCAAGTTGCTTCTGCGTCAATTCTTCACGGGAACGAAGCCCGCGCAAGGCATGACCTATATGGAAATCCGGGAAAACTTGTTCAATAGAACATAACTTGCCATCGTCTTCTTCCGAATCTCGGAGAGGCATTCCGGCCAGGTTAAGGATCTTTTCAATGGCTTCCTTTACCAACCCTGCTTTGTTCGAAGGTACTCCGCGTAAACAAATTTCAACAAATTTGTCCGTAGTCTGTCTTTTCGTGAGTTCCAACATATCGCACCTCCACAAGCCTACTCTCTTTGCTTGTTACCTTCCAAATGGTAACGTAGGTTGGCTTGCCCTTTTTCAGGTGGCAATGATGGCAATCTTTTTTGCCTTTTATTCTGCCATAGTTAAGCCAGGCAGTTCTCACAGGACCAAGTTCTTTCATTTCCAAAACCAGGATGAAAAGGGCTTCTCGAACCTTGGGCGGAAGATTCCTGGCTTGTTTTTTAGCCTTATTCGTAAATCTTACGTCCCATGACATAAATGTTTATTACCAAATATTGGTATTTTGTCAAGCAAAAGTTACCAAAAGGGAGAAACAAATGGCATGTTGTGCTGGCTGCAGCCACAACTCAAAAAGCCGCCCGCTTATCGACGCAGACCTGTTCACCCAAGGTCTATCTCTTGTTGTTGAGGCACACTCCGTATCACATGCTTTATTCCGGGTGTCAAAGGGGTGTCAAAGGTGTCGGTGTCAAAGGTACCAGACCTACACATTTGACAAAACTGGCCTGAGATGAAAAACCGGCTCGACAGGTCAAGGTGTATTTGTGCCACCGCTATAGCGGTAAGAAACTAAGGAAAATTGCAGAGCGATTTGGTGTGAGCGAATCAGGGGTAACCCAGGCGAGTCGAAGAATCCGGATAAAGCAAAAAAATGATAAAAAGCTCGGAAAGCTTATCACGAAGATGGCGAAGGAACTGCTTTTGTCAAATGTGTAGTTTTGACCCCCATGTTTTGGTTGTCCAGAACATTGATATTCGGGAACTCGATCGAGAGACTTTCAGGCGGGGGAGTAAACGGAGAACTCCAGTCTTGCCAGCCCTCGGGTGTGACCGAAATACAGTCAAGGTCGATCACGCCGTAGCCGCGCTCTGCGCCGATGCGCAAATGCGGAATGTCTTCCGCCGCCGTACCCATCAGCTTGCATGCTATGGCGTCTGCCGCAAAGGCATCAGCGCTCACGACGATTACACCGAGAGGCTTGACTTGGCCAGCGCTAGGACCCAGCCCTTCCATACCCACGGTACCGTCGATGATAGAAAGATGCGGGCGGAGCACCGAGGACATATCAGCGATAGCTATGTCGATTGGCTTTTCGTCGTGCCCTTCGACTGGCAGCAACATGTGTAGGTCTACCTTACTACGCCGCCAGAGACAGCCTTTCATGTTCTTGACAGCCAGTGTCACGCCGGTATGCATGTGCATCTTCATGACCGGGAGGGACACGACAAGATCATATTCAAGCACTTCCGGGCAGACCTTAAGAGAATTGACCGCAACACCGTCGGGGACTGGCACCTCGACAAAGCGGCGGGCATCCATGTCTATCAGGAGGCAATCGTGCTCATGTGCGATCAATGTGATACCAGCGGCGTCAAAGGCTTCCTCCGTCTTGACGCCCAATATGGGACTTTCCCCAACAGCTACATCTGCCCCGGCTTCCCTGAACGCATCGATAGCAGCAGCGACGACCTGCGGGTGTGTGGTTATGCCTGCTTCAGGAGGAGCAACCCGACCGATATTTGGCTTGAGCAGTACTCGCTTCCCGCGGGCAGGTGAAAGATCCACCTGCGCCAGTGCCGCATAAGTGTTGCCATAGGGACCGTCCCCGCCCGCAACATGAACTGACGGGCTGATGGGTGAGTGCCGGAACGGGCTTTCAGTCAGACTGATCGATATCATTGATTGCACCTGAATATTCCGGCCTGTAAAACGGGGTAAATACGATTTTGTCTATGGTTCCCACTCTATACCGCCTTCGTCTCTTTCTTTCGACTGCATAGGCGTCTAAGAAAAGCCTGGACTTTCTAAAACAGAGTGCAAACGGGTCCAGTGCGGTTCGGCTCGCCGGAGCGGCATGCCGAAAGTGCACCAGGATACGCCTCTTTTCGTCAACCGCACGCATGATCTCTTCGAGGATGTCAGGCGTGCAGCCAAGGCCGTCTTTGATGATAACATCCTGGATGACAGACCTCAAAAGCTGTTTCTGGGACTCGGGCAAGTGATCAATAATGTTGTAAAGCCCTTTAAGCGCACGTCGCACGACCGAAAAATCTCTGGTGGCAAACAGATGGCGAGTAGCCAGGACAAGGGCCAGGAGTTCGCTGAGGGGGAGCTTCCCAATGGTGACCACAGGATCGCTGAGGATAGTGAAGCGGCCTTTTTCACGGGAAAACC
>JAQYWL010000324.1 GCA_030145035.1 Desulfobacteria bacterium
GAAAAAGGGAGGGAGGGTCAAACGGACTGTACCACAGCGTGATGAGACCCTTTACGATCTTTGAACACTCCATGGTCACTTGTCCGGGTTATCAAAATCTTGATTGAGGATACTTGCCATGACAACAGAACAGGTCATGTTGAAAGCCCCAGATATTGACCGGATCTTGACACGAATGGCCCACGAGATCCTGGAGAAGCACAGAGGGGCGGAGAATTTGGTGCTGATCGGCATCCGGACTGGTGGAGTGTTTTTGGCCGATCGGATAAAAGCAAAGATTCTTGCCATTGAAGGTGAGGACATTCCCAGAGGAGATCTGGACATCACCCTTTACAGGGACGATTGGACCCGTATAGGCCACCAGCCCATTGTGCAGAAGACGGAGCTCCCCTTCTCTCTGGATGGAAAACATGTGATCCTGGTGGACGATGTCCTTTTTACCGGCCGTACAGTCCGGGCAGCCATGGATGCTCTGATCGATTTCGGCCGTCCGGACCGGATCGAACTCGCCGTCCTGGTGGACCGGGGTCACCGCGAGCTGCCCATTCAGGCCAACTATGTGGGTAAACACATCGAGACGATCCATGACACCATGGTCAACGTCTATTTGAAAGAAAAGGCAGGACGGGATGAAGTGGCTGTCAGTGCAAAATGAGGATTGTAGGGGTTTACCCCCGCCAGGCCCCTTTTCTTGCCCTGGCCCCGGAAATTTGCCTGCATCTACCTCATAGGAGCTGCGCTGAAGCTGGGTCGGATACGAATTTATGCTTTTTCGTATTGACAAATGGCGTTTTTTCGTATAATAAACTCGGTGTTTAAGGTGTGAATAAGCCTAACTAGGCAATAATGCTAAACATTAGTTAAGGAAAGGAGGGTATTGGCATGCCAACTGCTGAGTTTGGAGGGAAAACATTTACCGTGGATGAGGATGGTTTCATTGATGACTATGCGAACTGGTGCCCGGAGTGGATCCAATATGTGAAGTCGACTGAAGGGATTGAAGAACTAAACGATGAGCATATGAAGTGCGTGGAGTTCTTGCGGGATTATTACGAGAAGAACGGGATCGCACCCATGGTCAGGATCTTCTCCAAGGTGACCGGTTTCAAGCTGAAGCACATTTACGAGCTGTTCCCATCCGGCCCGGGCAAAGGCGCGTGCAAGATGGCCGGTCTTCCCAAACCGACCGGATGCGTCTAAGGCACGACTTTTGGTTTTGTGAAAGAATTCGGACGTCCGAAAAAGAGGCTTTACTGTGCCGTAAAGTCTCTTTTTTTTGTCTGGAGAGGTCATGAAGAGAACCATCACGGTCAAAACCAGCTCTAAAACCGAATTCATAGACATTACCAGGGATATTGAAAAAGCACTCCGATCAGAAGGGGTCGATGATGGGATTTGCATGCTCTTTGTTCCTCATACCACGGCGGCTATTACCATCAATGAGAGTGCTGACCCGAGCGTCAAATCGGACATTTTGATGGTTCTGAACAAGATCGTTCCCTGGAAGGAATCTTATCGCCATCTGGAAGGGAATTCACCGGCCCACATCAAGTCGAGCATTATCGGGCCATCAGAGATCATTGCAGTGGAGGGCGGCCGCTTGAAGTTAGGGACGTGGCAGGGCGTGTTTTTCTGTGAGTTTGATGGGCCTCGCAGCAGAAAGGTCCACATCCGATTGGTATGAAAAGTCCAAGCTTGGTCATAACTTCGGCCATCCACAAACTTCGTAATGGCTGTTAGATGGCCTGGCGAGGCGTACGGTCAAAAAAAGTGATAGATTTGCTTGACATGAGAACCCGTGAGGTGATAAAAATAATTCGATAGTATAGGAATTTCCTTTTGGGGAGCGGCGAAGCCCTCCGGCCTCCGGCTCGTAGAGGTACGAGCCTACGCCTCGGAGAGGGCGTAGGCCTTACGGGCCGGAGGCCGCGTTATATAAAATCGCGAAGCGATTTTATAACTTGATTGTAATGTGCAACAGTTTCATCGTTTTTGAGCCTCACACCTTCGGGTGGGGCAAAGTATTGGTTTGGGGTAGGAGTTTTGCGCAGTATAGTAAGATGCCATCAAGGCCCAGAGACCTTGGTGGCTTTTTTTCTGTCAGACCCATATCCCAGCTATATTATAATCAGAAAGGGGGGATATGGTTATGGCAGAGGGCGTTGTAAAGTGGTTTAACGAGAAAAAGGGCTATGGTTTCATCTCCACGGATGAAGGCCAGGATGTCTTTGTCCACTATAGCTCAATTCTCGGCACTGGTTTCAAGTCTCTATACGAAGGCCAGCGAGTTCGATTTGAAGTCGAACAGGGACAAAAGGGCCCGCAGGCGGTAAACGTTGAAACCGCATGAACTGAGAGGTTAGTTGGAAACCGAGTCAAGAACCCCGTCTCCTTGATGACGGGGTTTCTTGATTTAGGCGCTTAGTCATGTAATTCGTGTTTTTTCCAGCAGAAAATGTCGTGCTATGTTCAACAACAAGACATCGGTCGGGCGTAAAGCCCGACCCTACGTAGGGGCGGGGTTTATCCCCGCCCGGTCTGGGCCAGGGTTAATGTGCACGCCCCCGCCTGCCAACGCCTGGCTTGCCGGGTAGCTACAATGCCGCAC
>JAQYWL010000219.1 GCA_030145035.1 Desulfobacteria bacterium
ATCCTCGGACAGCCTCCTAGAATCCAGTGGTTGAACAGATTCCCTCCGCAGCCCTGACATCCTGCTCAAGCCGTCCCACAACCCGGCAACCCAAAACACCATATATTGTCATCCCTTTTTCGTAACCGTTCACGGGTTCAGAGGTTCAGGGTTAACATTGATGATTGAAGATTGAAGATTGAAGATTGAACAATGCCCGCCCTGCCCGCCCAGGCGCGACAGAAGTTGGATAATGCGCAGGGGAGAAAAACCCGGTCTGGGCCAGGGGCGCGACATCCGCGAAATAAGCTGTAGCCCTTGAAAACCAGGTCTGGGCCAGGGAAAAAACAATCAACAATCGACAATCCCTGGCCCAGACCTGACTTACGGAGACAGTAGCCTCTTTCAATTAGATCGCGCCAGGGCGGGCGTAAATCGACAATCAAAAGACGGTGAACCCTGAACCTGTCAACGCCTACCCTTTTTTTTGATACACAAGGCCATTTTTGGCATACTCGCCCCCACTTAAAAGCAAAGGGAGTTCTTAAGGAGGCAAATCATGTCCCATATCCAAATGTCATGGGTAGAAAAGGGCACGAAGGTGTCGGCCTGCCTATGGGGTTTGATGTGGAAGCGAACCGTGTGATGAGTCCTGTCAGTCTGAAAATCGGGCCAATGATCCTGAGGCTGGCTGGCATAACCCCCCTTGGGCACGTTGAAAATGGAATGATGGCCTCTCAGATGGATAAGAAGGTTCCCGGCCTTTAGAGACGATATTCTTGACTTTATCTAGTACTTGGGTTAAAGGCAATTGGCTATACCTTACCATAAGGTAAATGGGTACGATGCTTCTCTGTACTCATTGGCCCACCACAGGAAAGAGAGGGGACAAGGGATGAAATGGCAAGGCGTCATCTGTTTTTTCTTCTGTGCATTGGTAATATTTTTCGGCACTTGGTCTTGGGCCGAGGTTAAGCTCGCTTCAGTAACCGAGGAGGACTGCAGCAAGTGTCACGAGGACACCGCAAAGCACGTCTACAAGCGAGGTGCGTTGCACAGGGAGGTTGGTTGTCTCAAATGTCACGTGGAACACCCTCCTAAAGGAAAAAATCCCATTCCATCATGCGATAAGTGCCATGACCCGGGGAAGACGGTTCATTTTGGTCTTAAAGGATGTAAGACCTGCCACCACCCCCACTATCCTCTGGAGATGGATCTGGAGAAATTGGGCGAGGTGAAGGCTGCGTGTCTCACCTGCCACTCTGATCAGGGCCGAGAAATGGAAGCCCATCCGAGTGAACATGCCGGATTGGACTGTAAAAAATGTCATATGGCCCACGGTGAGGCGACGCAGTGTATGGAATGTCATGAATCCCATGCCCAGGAGATGGTCTATAAGGATTGCCTTAGCTGTCACAAACCACATGGTCCCAAAGCGGTCCAATACGACGATGAGGTACCTTCCAACTTCTGTTCATGCTGTCATGAGGATGAAGGAAGCGCCCTGGCAAAAAGCAATAAAGCACATCATGAGCTGAGCTGCGCAAAATGTCACGAGAGCGAGCATATGGCAATAAGCGGGTGTGAATCATGCCATGATGCCAAACCGCATGGCACCTTTATGCACGAGAAATACCCTAATTGCCTCGACTGCCACAGAGATGCTCATGCCTTGGCCGAGTAAAAAGACATGATTGACAGATGTCCTGTTTAGGTCAAAATATTCATTATTACAATATGTTATCTCATAGCTTTGCAACTTCTCAATAACTTTCAGACTGGAAGATGGGGGCACGGATGAGAAAGAAGGTTCTTGTCAGTATTGTTGTTTGTCCATTGATAATGCTTTTGAGCGCCTTTTTTTGGGCAGAGAGTCATTCCCTCGAATTGGTCGGCGATGACTGTGTGAAGTGTCATCTGGGCGAAGTGCAGGCAGTCGTCGAGCGGGGGGGATTGCATAAGACAGAGGTTGGCTGTACGGATTGTCACAAGGAACATCCACCGAAGGGTGAAGAGACCATCCCGACCTGCGATAGCTGCCACGGACCGGAGGATCATGCCCATTATGCACTGAAAGATTGCAGAAATTGCCACCACCCCCACTATCCCATGGAGATGGATTTTGCGAAAATGGACGAGGTGAAGGCTGCGTGTCTCACCTGCCACTCGGACCAGGGCCGAGAGATGGAAGTCCATCCGAGTGAACATGCCGGATTGGACTGTAAAGAGTGCCATATGGCCCACGGTGAGGCGACACAATGTATGGAATGTCATGAATCCCATGTACAGGAGATGGTCTATAAAGATTGCCTGTGTTGTCACAAACCACACAGGCCCACAGCAATCCGGTTTGATGGCGATCTTCCCTCGGCCTTATGCTCGGGTTGTCATGAAGGCCCGGTACAGGAAATAGAGGAGCGGGGAGCGGCCCACCAAGAGGTTGGCTGCATCGATTGTCACAAGCAGCATCCGCCTTCTGAGGAAGGTGTCATTCCGGTATGTGCCGTATGCCATGAACGGGAAGAGAGCCCCCATTATACACTTGAAAATTGCATAAATTGCCACCATCCCCACTATCCTCTGGAGATGGATTTGGAGAAAATGGGCGAGGTGAAGGCTGCGTGTCTCACCTGCCATCCGGATCAGGGCCGAGAGATGGAAGTCCATCCGAGTGAACATGCTGGATTGGACTGTAAAGAGTGCCATATGGCCCACGGTGAGGCGACAGAGTGTATGGAATGTCATGAATCCCATGCACAGGAAATGGTGTATGAGGATTGCCTGCGTTGTCACAGGCCCCATATGCCGGTGGAAGTTACCTATGGAGCAGATATTCCCTCGTCTTTGTGCGTAAGCTGCCATCATCGTGCAGGCGAAGACCTGGCGGGAACCACTACAGAACATCATGACCTCGGATGTGCATATTGTCATGAGAACGAGCACAAGAAGATGCTCGACTGTGGCACATGCCATGGGCAGCCGCATGATATCGCTATTCATGCAAAATATCCTGGTTGTCTAACATGTCATAAGGATCCTCACGCATTGGCCAAGTGAAAAGAGGGCATTCTTTTTCGCGTCGAGACCTGGGTTTTACGCCTTCTTGTTTCTGCAGACCAGGAGAGGATCGGACAGGGCCACAAAATGAAAAAAAAGCTTTTTATCAATATCCTTGGTTGTACTTTGATTACACTCTTGGGTACGTTTTCATTGACTAAAGTCGTTGCTGAAGAGGAAGGTCCAGAGGTTTACCTGCAGCAAATTCAACCGATGACGACTCTTGAATGTGGCCGGTGTCATTATGCTGTTTTTACAGATATTCGGGACAAAGGGGGCCGGCACAAGATCCCCTGCGTGAAATGTCATAAGGTTTTTCACACATACAGGCCAGGGAAGAAGTGGAAAGATGTCGTTCCTGACTGTAGGACCTGCCACGGCAAGTACCATGGCCGAGGTTTTCCCAAGTGTTTGAGATGTCATGAAAATGCCCATGCACCATCTCAGAGTCTGAACGTCCACAAGATGGCTGAAGATTGTAGTATCTGCCATAGCGAGGTAGGCGACAAATTATCGGGTAGCAACGAAGGGCATGCTTTTCTTCAGTGTATCTTCTGCCATGCCGACAAGCACGGCTGTGTTCCAACCTGCCAGGATTGCCATGAAACTATGACGCATAGCGAGGAGATGCTGAAGGAATTCAAGGGCTGCCTGGATTGCCACGGCGACGCTCATGCGCTGAAATTGCGACAGCGCTAGGAATCTCTACCGCATATCCGCGTTAGGCCGGACCGATTCTCCTAACGTAACGACACCGGAGGTAAAGGAACACAGGCTATACAGACTGAGTTGTAAATACATTCCCCCTCCCCCCAACCCCCTCCCGCGAGGGGAGGGGGAGTTTCTGGATCGTCACTCGCTGGAAGGAGGTTCTGGGCCTTACTATTTTGGTTCTAACGAAGTCGGAGGTGTCAGCAAATGAGAACAATAAAGCAGGCGTTGACCATTGTTGTAAAAACAATAAAGCAGGCGTTGACCATTGTTGTAATTGGAGTGATTTCATACATCTGTTACATGGCTTATTCCCATTTGGAAGACAGGTACTGCTGGGAATGCACCAGTCAGGATTATTTTGACAAAGGGACAGTACTTATATTCAAGGATGATAATGAAAGCAAGGAGAGAGGGCTCCGCTTTCTTGAGTCGGCAGCACAAAAATTGCATGTTGACGCACAAATTCTTCTTGGGGAGCTTTATTTAGGAAGCTTCCCTGACACTTATTATATACACAATGAAGACAAAATCGCGGCTCTTAGAAATAATGTGCCTATAGATAAAACAAAGGGGGTTTCATATTTTAATGAGTTAACTGTAAGCATATATTCTGCTAAAGGCAACTACGCTGAAATGCTATACAATTTAGGGCTACTGTTTAAGATGGGTGTATTAACGAGTCCCGACAACAAAGAACAGGCCAAGAAATGGTTTTCAATGTCGGCCGAACGAGGAAACATCCATGCCATGTATGAGCTTGGTATGTACTGTAACTCGAAGGGAGATTATGAAAGGGCAAGGCAATGGTTCACAAATGCCTTCAATGGCGGTGAGGAGTCACGTTCGGCAATAATGATCGGAGATTATTATTTCTATGGGAAAGGGTTGAGAGAAGACTACAATCAATCGATCCAGTGGTATAGCAAGGCTCTGAATACACTGGGGCGTTCAGTCTCAATTTACTCGAAAAAAGTCAGGAAAGAAGTGACTCAGAATGCAAGGCACAGATTGAAGATTGCACAAAGAAAAGCGCAAGACACACTAAAAGTAACCTACGGTCTCGTAGGAGGGGTAACAAATTATTCAATTTACATACCACCGGACTTGACCGGCAGACTGATTGGCGCCGTGCACAATGAGAATGGCAATATACAGGCGCATCTCAAAGAAGGGATCTTGTCGGATTCAGATTCCACCAGCAGAACCGTTGCTTCGATGAATGAAGGCTTGTACTGGGTATTGAATGCATATGCAAGGCATATGTACGGAGCCGATAAAGATTTTAGTTTCGTGCTGGCCAGGAAACGTGATCTCTTTAAATGATAAAATCGCGAAGCGATTTTATAACTTCTCAGACTGGAGGATGGGGGCACGGATGAGAAAGAAGGTTCTTGTCAGTATTGTTGTTTGTCCATTGATAATGCTTTTGAGCGCCTTTTCCTGGGCAGAGAGTCATCCCATCGAATTGACCAGCGATGACTGTGTGAAGTGTCATCAGGGCGAAGCGTGGGACGTTGTCGAGCGGGGTGGATTGCATAAGACAGAGGTTGGCTGTATGGATTGTCACGAGGAACATCCACCGCAGGGTGAAGTGACCATCCCGACCTGCGATAGCTGCCACGGACCGGAGGATCATGCCCATTATACACTTGAAAATTGCGTATCTTGCCACCATCCCCACTATCCTCAGGAGATGGATTTTGCGCAAATGGATGAAGTGAGGGCTGTCTGTCTTACCTGCCACTCGGATCAGAACCGACAAATGGAAGTCCATCCGAGTGAACATGCCGGATTGGACTGTAAAGAATGTCATATGGCCCACGGTGAGGCGACAGAGTGTATGGAATGTCATGAAGCCCATGCACAGGATATGGTGTATAAGGATTGCCTTAGCTGTCACAAACCACACAGGCCCACAGCAATCGAGTTTGATGGCGATGTTTCCTCGGCCTTATGCTCGGGTTGTCATGAAGGCCCGGCACAGGAAATAGAGGAGCGGGGAGCGGCCCACCAAGAGGTTGGGTGTATCGATTGTCACAAGCAGCATCCGCCTTCTGAGGAAGGTGTCATTCCGGCATGCGCCGTATGCCATGGACGGGAAGAGAGCCCCCATTATGCACTTGAAAATTGCGCATCTTGCCACCATCCCCACTATCCTCAGGAGATGGATTTTGCGCAAATGGATGAAGCGAAGGCTGCATGTCTCACCTGCCACTCGGATCAGAACCGACAAATGGAAGTCCATCCGAGTGAACATGCCGGATTGGACTGTAAAGAATGTCATATGACCCATGGTGAGGCCGCAGCATGCAGGGAGTGTCATGAACCCCATACAGAGGAAGAGATCCACGAGGACTGCCAGCATTGTCACAAACCACACAAGCCATTGGCGGTTACGTACACAGGAGATATTCCCTCGTCTTTGTGCATGAGCTGCCATAATCGTGCAGGCAAAGACCTTGCGCAAACCACGACAAAACATCATGGACTGCAATGCGTATATTGTCATAAGAACGAGCACAAGGCGGTCCTTCAGTGTATAACATGCCATGGACAGCCGCATGATTTCGCTATTCATGGGAAGTATCCTGACCTCGATATTTCTCTTGATTGCGTTGGATGTCATCAAAATGCCCATGCACCATCTCAGACTATGAATGCCCACATGATGGCTCAGGAGTGCCGAACTTGCCATTTAGAGCAAAAGACCGAGACAGAGAAACATCCGAGTGCCCATGCTGCAACGTCGTGCGTTGAGTGTCACTATGACTCACACGGTTTCATCACGAGCTGCGCCGAATGCCATGAGAAACCGCACGCAACTGGTGTCGATGACACCGGGTGTATTGCCTGTCACCCGCCTCATTCGCCTTTGGAGGTGAGCTACTCTGAGGACATCGCGAATCATATTTGCGCCGGATGCCATAGCGACGTGAGCGACAAATTATCGGGTAGCGACGAAGGACATGCTTTTCTTCAATGTGTCTTGTGCCATGCCGACAAGCACGGCTATGTTCCAACCTGCCAGGATTGCCATGAAGCTACGACGCATAGCGAGGAAATGCTGAAGGAATTCAAGGGCTGCCCGGATTGTCACGGCAAGGCTCATGTGCTGAAATTGCAAGAGCCCTGAGGTTATGTTTCGGAATACTGATAAGAACTCGCCCACCTCTTGGCACAGCCATTCACCAAACTTAATTTACTCCAATCCAAAGAAGGAGCACGGGACCGTTCCCTGATGAATACCACTTTTCATGTTCGATACATGTATAGACACGGAAAAGCCAGATTTTAATGTGAGTTCAAATGCCTGGAGTACTTGATAACATTAAAGAAATCGGATTCGTTCCGCTACTTATTCCTACAGTTGCGCTTCTTTATCTTGCAATCACTCTTGTGATCTTTATTAGAAGAAAGAAAAAACAATCGGCGACTGAGGTGCCGAGTAGTCAACCATACAGCCGCCATAGAACCACTCGTGAGTTGAACTGGTATGCGAGGCGAAAGTTGGTTGACCTTCTCGAACAGATCGATCAGGAGAAATTTGAGGAAGACTATGACATTGTAGAACGGTACCTGAGAACCATAGATGAGAACTTCTTACTTGTACTTTTTGGCGAGTTTAACACAGGAAAGTCCTATTTCATCAACGCCTTTCTGGGTGAGGAGATCGTGGCCACGGGAATCACTCCGACAACGGCAACTATTTGTAAAATAAGTTATGGAGATAAACCTAAACAAGAGATTGTCTTTCATGACGGCACCACTGAAGTGGTGGCAGATGAAGACGCCGTGTGGCCCTATTTAGATGACGAAGAAAGATCAAACCGAATTGACTACGTTTGGCTTTTCCAGCCTTCAAAGAAGCTTGAAAAGTTAGATATGATAGACACGCCGGGCCTGAATTCACTTTTCACGTGTCATGAAGAAACGACTTTGAATTTTGTCTATAAGGCCGATGCGGTGCTCTGGGTGTTCCATCCACACCAGGGGGGAAGCGAATCTGAGAAGGAGTACCTGACCAGGATTAAGTGGTATGGAAAAAAGATCATCGGCATAGTGAGTCACAAGGACATTGTTAAATCAGATGAAGACATTTCCCTGCTGACCGATTTTATACGTAACAATTTTGGGGATCTCATAGACCGCGTTTTTGTCGTCTCTTCTCGTCAGGCCCTTCAGTCTATTTCTTCAGGAGACCAAAGGGGGTATTCGGAGAGCGGTCTTTGCGAGGTTGAGGAGTATTTGAGAGAGAGAATCATTGACAGAGTTAAGAGAGCAAAAATTGAAGCCGCGATTGCATCCTGCCACAAAAGTGCGTTGCGTGTTTCTGGGAGAATGAAGAATGAAGTCAGCGAGGTAAGGGAGAATAAAATTCTCTTGGATTCGGTTTCCGGGGCCATATCTAAAGAAACGTTAGAGGTTTATGAAGAGATATGCCAACAGGTTGTGAGGTGCGTGGAAGGCCATTTCGCACGGCCACGTGAATTTGCTCGCCAAAGGATAAAGGAGATTTTTTCGTGGAAGAAGATCGTTTATGCCCTTTTTCTTGGAAGGGAGGAAGTAAGTTTTCTGACGGACGAAGAATTTTTCGGTAGCCTGGACGTGCAAGAGTTTGAGTCCTCTATCCGGGGCATTGTACGCTACTTAGGAAGACGAGCAGGGGAAATGTTCAAGAAGGTAGAAATGGAATTGATGGTTGAGGATGAAAAGAGAAAAAGGGAGGGCAAAAGACGCCTGGGTGCAGGAAGCATTGAATGCGAAATAGCGGCTTTGGATGATTTGGTATGGGATGACGAGGGGAAGGAGGCCTTGGTATTCCCGCAAAAAGATGCTCCAGAGGCGATTTCCGTTCATCTGTCTGTCAAAGACATCTGTCGCAGCTTGGGGAAATCGGTTTCAGAGGCAAGGAAAGAAATGGAAAGAAAGGTCTTCGCATACATTCTAGGCTGGGAATGGACATGTTCTGTGCGGATAGTCGACAGATTGGTAAAAATGAACAGGGAAATAAAGAACGGATTAGTAGGATACTTGACACCGTACGTTCTGGAAGGTAGCACGGATCGTGATGAGGTTGGGGGTGGCATCGATTCGTTAGAGAGGCGGATCAAAAAGATCGATGATATAGTTGACGATCTTGCGGAGGTACGTGGAGGCTAAGGGGACAGAGTGGGGGTAGAATGGAGGCTTTAAGAGAGTTCACTGAACAGAGGCTTGAATATATATTGAGGTCGGCTTCCTTGCTTCTTGTGTCCGCAAGGCTTGAGAGGAATCGGGAAAAGGTTGACGATCTGGTTGAAGGGATTAGGGATGATTTTGCTCTCATGGTACTGGGGGAGTTTAGCTCGGGAAAATCGTCGTTTATCAATGCGCTGCTTAAGGAGAATATACTGGCAACATCCATTTTGCCGGAGACGTCAGCCATAACCGTAGTGAGGTACGGGGGTGAGAAGAAGACTGAGATCAGGTATAAGGATGGTAGAAAGTATGAGCTTGGAGATGAAAGTGATGCCGAGCTGATCAAGCGAGATGCAAAAGAGATAAATAGAGTGGAGATTTCCTATCCTCTGACGCGACTAAGTGGCTTTTTGCTGGTTGATACACCCGGGCTTAACACCATTTTTAGAGATCATGAAGCCACTACCAGAGAGTTTCTTCATAGGGCAGACGTGATTATCTGGCTCTTTGATGCCCTAAAGGTGGGGAAATTGCGCGAGAAGGAATATGTTGAATATGGTAAAGAATATGCAGGAAAAATGATAGGAGTTGTAAATAAGGTTGACCTGGTAGATGAGAGGGATCTTGAGCTACTGCGCGAATTCTTAGAAAGGCATTTTCGAGGAGTTTTCAGCAGAATGTTCTATGTGTCCTCGATAGGGGGAAATGGGTTGAGTGGAAAGACGGAGGAAGAAGGGAAGTATGAAGGAAATTCCGGATTAAAGGATTTAGAGGATTTTCTTGTTGATGAGATTATTCCTGCAAGGATGATGCTGAAGTACAAGGCAACGCTGGGTAGCTTGAATCAGATCATGGGGGAAACTCGGATGGCCTTGGAGAAAGGCGAGGCAGACCTTGTTGATAAAAAGAATATACTGGAGAATGCAACGGAAGGGCTCAGGAGTATTGAGGCTTACGTGAAGGACCGTATAGACTACATGATATCTGACAGAGTGAAGGACTTTGCGCAAGACAGGAAGAAATCGTGTTCGACTTTTTTGGAGAGCGAACTTAGGGTGAGGAAAGCCTTTCGTTACATGTTGAAACCTTCTGACATGACAGAATGTTTTAGGAGACATGTTCTTGACGAAAAGGTTCTAACAGGTTTTCTATATGAGATTTCAAGACGTATAGAGGATATTCTAACTAACGGATGGAAAGGAAGAATTGAAGAAAGGGATATCAGGAACAATGTCCGGATCAGCGCTTCCTTTCCAGTATTAGGATCTGAGCTTGATGAAGTCGTAAGTAAGATCTATTCTCAGGCAGCAAAAAAAATACTTCCTATTGTCTATGCAGGTATAGTTGCCGGGCTTACGTGGCCCCTGTGGATGTTTACATTTGTGGCTCTTATTCCCGTCACACTGGTGATGCTATGCTTTATATGCTTTATGCTTGGCCAGTTGTATTTGGCGGCAAGAGGAAAAGGGGCTCTTGAGGAGTTTTCAGGATTCATAGACAAATACTGCAAGGTGATGAGTGAAAGAATCAAAGAGGCAGCTTCAAGTATTAACAGAAATTTATTCTTCAAAGCTCAGGACGAGATAATTTCCCAGATTCTGGGCTATAAGCTCTCGTATGGTGAAATTAAAGACAGACTGGCCTCCATACGCAAAGGAAGGGAGGAAGTAAAAAACCTCTTATCTGAAGTACGGAAGTTGGAAGGAGAAATGCTCGGGGGATTTCAATGGTATTGCCAAGATCATCAATGTAATGTACTGAGCGCACAGGTGGAAAATATGTTACAAGACCGGTGAGAAAGGTCAAGGGTGAGGGGTCCGCTTTCGGCGGAAAGAACGCTTCTCGCGCTTTCCCTCAATCTTGTTTGTAAACCGCTTAATGATTTCAAAGTACAGCTTCCCAGCACGCATCATGATGGTGTTGTGGTCAGCAGCGGGTACCATGTGAAATTCTTTGCTCCGCGCGGCACATTGAACGTTTAAGATTTCGGCACTCATCACAGGAATAAGCTGGTCGTACTGGGCATGCATGATAAGGGTTGGTTTGGCAAACTGTGCGATCTTTTGCGTGTTCTTAAAACCATCTGCCTCGGTGATACCCAGGGCTTGTGTGTCAATCCCCAGGCAGTTCAAGAGTGGAACGGTATGGGGAAATCCACTTTCGATGATAAGTCCTGATATGTCTCCCTGGTAGGAAGCCGCCAATTCTAAAGCACAGGCGCTTCCAAGGGATCGGCCCATGATGACAAGGGGACCCGTGTGTTTGGCATCCTGGAGCCAGTGCTGCACTTCCTTAAATATTACATGGGCATCACGCATCATGGACGACACCGTAGGTACCCCTCCACTCCTTCCATAACCTCGATAGTCCACAGCAAGCAGATTCAGGCCGTGCTCGTTATACATGGGGCCGATGCTGTCGTAATCGCTAACGATCTCCCCATTGCCGTGACAAAAGAGAATATTTGGATCTCCCGCACCTGCCATGTAAAACCTGGCGCCGATCGGAACTCCCTCTTCTACAATAATGTCATAATCTATGGCACCAGGTGGCGGTTTTGAATCGACTTCCTTGCGGGGATGAAACAAAAACTGGACAACCCCGGGCTGATCCAGCTTACCGTAACCAAACTGGTGCGTAGTCATGATAGTCTCCCGCTTTTGAACGTTTTAGAATTTCTAGAACTTACTGAAATCATAGCTCTTCTAGTGGCAATCGATTTATGCCTGCCTAAAAAATCCGAAATACGAATATCGAAATCCGAAACAATTCTCAAAATTCAAATGACCGAAAATTCGTATGTAACGTTCTGTTCAGCATTGTTTTGAACATTAGAAAATTCGTATTTCGGATTTGTTTCGTATTTCGATATTCGTATTTCGGATTTCGAGTTTTATGAGCCAAACATAACCCAGCATTCCATTGTCCCAATTGGGGCAAAGCTCCTCGTTCGACTAATTGCCCCGGAACTTTGCGACACGTGTATGGATATCACAAGTTTGTATCGCAACGCAAGGAACCCTTGGCACGGGATGAAACCTTCACCCACATGAGTCATGAACCAAAAAGTCTTGAAAGCCCCTCTAAAATCCTGTATGTAAAAGAAAATGGCAATAGTTCACCGCAGTGCGCAGAAGCCGCAGACAAAATACAAATCGGGTGAACAGGTCGCCTGGTGCGCGTTTTACGAGAGGGAAGAATTGCCGGAAGACCGTGTCTTACAAGAACAGATTGAGAAGCTAAATAGGATCGGAATTGCCCTCTCCAGCGAAATAGAGATAGAAAAGCTCCTGGAGTTAATTGTCTACGAAGCCAGGGAATTTGCTGGTGCAGATGGCGGGAGTTTGTACATCTTAGATCATGATAGACTTTACTTCCATGTGACCCAAAACGACACCCTGAGCCAGAGGCCGGATCCTCCTCCCGGGTTTAAGCCTTATCCCCTTCCTCTTTCAAAAAAGAGTATTGCAGGCTATGTGGCTATCACAGGGCAGACCCTTAACATAGAAAACGTCTACGATCTGCCCGAGACCGTACCTTATGAGTTCAATCCTGAGTTTGATCTGCGCAACGACTATGTGACAAGGTCCATGCTGGTTGTGCCCATGACAAACACGCAGGGCCAGATCCTGGGTGTACTCCAGTTGATCAATGCCAAGGACGAAACAGGCGCTGTCATCGTATACCCTAAATCGGTCAAAGACCTTGTCATGTCCCTGGCCTCACAGGCAGCCATAGCGATCCGAAATGCTAAATTGATTGCAGACATCAAGGCCTTGTTTGAGGCATTGATTCGCTATTCCGCCTCGGCCATTGATGCTCGAAGTCCTCACACTGCGGGTCATTCCAGACGCGTGGCAGCCTATTCCAAAGCCATTGCCCTGGCCATCAATGCGGAGGACACGGGTCCATTTAAACAAGTGTTTTTTACACCCGAACAGATGGAAGAGCTCTCTTATGCGGCCTGGCTTCATGACATTGGCAAGATCGGTGTTCCTGAACACATCCTGGATAAGGAAAACAGGCTCTCGCACGAGGCCGTGGAGACTATCGCGACTCGGTTCGCGCTCATTAAGACCCTGAGCGTAACCCGTATTTGGCAGTATAGGCCCATTGATAACGAAAATGAACCGGGGAGTGACAGCATAAGGGAGCAGGTTAAGAAAGTGGAGCGGGAGATAGAACAGGATTTCAGCTTTATCAAAAAACTAAACCGATCTACTTTTCTATCGGAAGAAGACCTCGCGACCCTGAAGGTCATAGCCTCCAGGACCTATAAAGATCTCGAGGGAAATGTGCGGCCCTACCTGACTGACCAGGAAATGGAATCTCTTTCAGTGAGAAAAGGGAATTTGACTGACAAGGAATATAAGAAGATCCAAACCCACGTAGAACTTACACACAATATTGTAAAAAATATCCCCTTCACCGGAACCTTGAAGAATGTCCCTTTCTTTTCAGCTTCGCACCATGAACTCCTTGACGGAACCGGCTATCCCAGAGGGCTCAAGGGTGACGAAATTCCTCTCCAGGCTCGCATCTTAGCCGCTGTCGACGTGTTTGATGCATTGACGGCTGGGGACCGCCCATATCGCCGTGCCATAAGTCCTGGGAAAGGTGGCGAAATCCTTAAAGCTGAAGCAAAAGACGGACGACTCGACAAAGATATCGTGAACCTGTTTCTTGATAAGGAATTGTACAAGTTATAAAATCGCTACGCGATTTTATACAACGCGGCTTCGCCGCTTAGAAAAGGAAATTCACGTTATGATCTGCTTTCAGAAAATCGCTGAAAGACGTATACTTGAGGCTATGCGGGAAGGAGCATTTGATAACCTACCCGGAGCAGGACAACCTCTTAAGCTCGAAGACGATTCCCACGTGCCAGAGGACCTCCGGATTGCCTACAAAATCTTAAAAAATGCTAACTTCGTGCCTCCAGAGGTGGCTCTAAAAAAGGAGATCGCAAAGACCGAAGACCTCCTGGCCGGGACGGAAGATACAAAAGAGAAATATCGTCAACTCAAGAAGCTAAATTTCCTTATCATGAAGCTAAATATGCTACGCGGAACCTCTACCAGTCTGGAAAAGGCACAACGTTATGAGAAAGAGCTGGTGGAGCGGTTCGGTTCCTGATCCCTCATGTTTGATAGGAAAACGATCTTGCTGGATCTTTACAATAGACTATACAAGGCCTTCGGCCCCCGTCACTGGTGGCCGGGGGATTCTCCCTTTGAGGTCGTTGTTGGTGCTATTCTTACTCAAAACACGGCCTGGCGAAATGTAAAAAAGGCCATAACCAACCTGAAAGCAAGAAGACTCCTGTCACCGTACGCGCTCTATCACGTGCCGGTCGAACATTTAGCAACTGTGATCAGGCCAGCAGGGTATTACAACATAAAGGCCAGGCGGTTGAAACACTTTGTCCGGTTCCTTTTTCAGGAAAGTGCTGGTGACCTTGATCGCCTTCTTGCCCAAGACGTTGACACCTTGCGAGGCAAGTTGCTATCCATCAATGGAATCGGACCGGAGACCGCTGACAGTATTCTACTTTACGCCGGGGACAAGCCAACCTTTGTTGTAGATGCCTATACCAGACGAATCCTCTTCAGACACAACCTCATCCCTGAAGAGACGTCTTACGATGAGGTTCGAGGCTTTTTTATGGACTGCCTGGAGCCTGATGCTTCCATGTTCAATGAGTACCACGCACTCCTGGTCCACGTCGGGCACACATTTTGCGTGAAGAAAAATCCAAAGTGTACGGGATGTCCCGCCAGGGGGTGGAACAATGATGAATAAAGCCCGCAATCTGTTGAAGCCACAGGAGAGTTTCTTCAGGGGCGCCATGTTGGCCTATTTTATCCTTTTTCTTCACGTTGTTTTGGTTGTCGGTATTGTTGTCCTTATACTCTTTTTCAGGACTGTTATCAATTACCTTCCGTGGGTCTTGGCCATTGGAGGTGTCGTCATCGTTGGATCATGGTATCTCTGGTGGTGGCGTGTGAAAAAACGCGGCAAGAAATTAGGAGATATTCTCCAGGATCCTATGTTCCAGGGACGCACCGTGGAAGTGACGCTTCTTGGAGGACTTGCAAGTTTGAAACTGGGACAGCCCCAAGGACCACCCGCTATCGATTATTCGGCCCCTGAAGCCCCCAGGCAAATTGTAGATCCTGCAACCGCTCGTGCCCAGGAACTGACCAAGCTGGCCGCCCTTGTCAAGGAAGATTTGATCACCATGGAGGAATTCCTAAGGGCCAAAAAGGATCTTATGGGTCAATGACAAAACTCAAGGTGGCCTTGCTTTCAGGCGGTATTTCCTCTGAGCGTGAGGTTTCCATCAAAAGTGGCAACCACGTGTACAAAGCCCTCGATAAGGCCAAGTATGACGTTGCACGCTACGACCCGGCCACGGACCTTGGAAAACTCGTGGCTGACGCATCCGGCATTGATGTGGCATTCATTGTGCTGCACGGGCCTTATGGGGAAGACGGCACCGTCCAGGGCCTTCTCGATCTCCTCCATATCCCGTATCAGGGTTCGGGCGTGCTGGGAAGCGCCCTGGCCATGGATAAGTGGACCTCTAAACGTCTCTACAAAGAGGCAGGACTCCCCGTACCACCCTTTGAAGTCTTCGTGCGCGGACAAGCTTATGATCCGAAAGTTTTAGCCAGTAAACCGGGGTTTCCGCTAGTTGTTAAGCCGCGGTACGGCGGATCGAGTATCGGAACCAGTATGGTGCAGACCCTACAGCAGTTACCAGAGGCCCTTGACAGGGCCTTTGAATATGGCCCGCACGTCATCCTGGAGGCTTACCTGAAAGGAACCGAGATCACAGGAGGGGTTCTTGGAAATGACGACCTACAACTGCTCCCTATTGTGGAAATTATCCCTGAATCCGGGTACACATTCTTTGATTATGAGGCAAAGTACAGGGAAGGGGCTACACGCGAGATCTGTCCGGCCCGCATTAGCCAGGCGATCTCGGACCGTGCTCAATCTTATGCTGCCACCGCCCATCGAGCCCTCTGTTGCCGCGGCTATAGCCGCACCGATATGATCATCCATGACGACAACATTTATGTGTTGGAAACCAATACTATCCCGGGCATGACGCCCGTGAGCCTTTTTCCGCTGGCTGCAAAGACGGCCAGGATCTCTTTCAGCCAGCTTTTGGATCGGCTGATTGAGTTGGCATTGGAAGACAGGGATAGGGTCTCAGACAAATAATACATTGGAATTTTTGGAGCTTAGGGGGTTGGTCCCAATTGGCCTGCCCTGGCGCACACATCAATGTATAAGCACATAGCCTATTAGCCAGGTCTGGGCCAGGGAGTACTGGAGTGATGGAGTACTGGAGCGATGGGTTTGATTCCACTACTCCAGTACTCCAACACTCCATCACTCCTTCCGAATGGCATTAATCGATTACCCGTATTGGAGCCCGTTGTTGTGATCATCCGAACGAACCGTGAGTTGAAAGAACGATATGATGAGCTAAAAGCAGGCGACTGCTTTATAGGGATGCTCAGTTTTAAGAAGGTGAAGCACCGCGCCTTCATCGATCTTCTGGAAAGAGGGGTTCGGTTCTTCCCCTCCGCACTCTCCCAAACCATGGGCCATTCCAAGGTGGCCCAGGCCCTTGCCCTTCGGCAGTGGATGATCCCCCACACCCTTACAATCGCCAGGCGCGTAGACCTCATGCATGCCATCAACACCTATAATCGGCA
The DNA here is from genome assembly GCA_030145035.1 of Desulfobacteria bacterium. Classification (GTDB taxonomy): domain Bacteria; phylum Desulfobacterota; class Desulfobacteria; order Desulfobacterales. The sequence continues at coordinate 16,662 of JAQYWL010000219.1, forward strand.
TGGCATCGGCACGGTAGTCACAAAAGAGGACCATCTCCAGTGCGGGTTCGGGGTTCGTCGATGGGACAACATCGAAGCTGTATATAGCCATGTTTCGTTTAACGCCAGCTCATATCCTTTTGTGTTGCAGCCATTTCTTGAGGCCTACACCGATGTGCGCGTCATTATAGCGGGTGAATATTACGAAGCCTATACCCGAGAAAATCAGAATAACTTCAGAATGAACCTCACAGCAGGCGGAACCAGCAGGCCGTACACGCTCACTAAAGGCCAGCTTGCCATGTGCCACGGCGTGATAGAGCGGGGGAAGTTCCCCTATGCCCATATCGACCTGCTGGTCACAGAGGATGGTCATGGCTATCTGTCTGAAATTGCTTTAAACGGAGGCATGAAAGGGGCGCGCATCAGTCGCGAAGACCTTAATACCCTGAAAAAAGAGCTTCTTGAGAAAATGGCTGGGTCTTTTGGGGATTGACAATTGAATATTGAATATTTGGCATCCTTCATTCCTCGGTTTACACTTTTCAAGAATGCGGGCGCCAAGAGATAAATTCTTTTGTTCGTACTTTTTGGTGTCAGGTGTCAGGAGCGACAAACGCGAGACCTGCCCGCCATTGCCGTGTATGCGCGCATTGTAACCTCGCTGTGACGCAGGCGTTGGCAGGCGGGTCTGAAACCTGAACACTGAAACCTGGCACCAGGTGTCAGGTGTCAGGTGTCAGGTGTCAGGTGTCAGGAACTGAAAAAGCAAGACCTGAAACCTGAACAC
>JAQYWL010000047.1 GCA_030145035.1 Desulfobacteria bacterium
CCACGGTCAGAGGCATTGTGATCCCGACGGATTGGGATGAGGAAGGGAACATGCTTGCTGCTGCTATTTCGGGTTCAGATGAGCAGGAGTACCTTATTGAACAAAATGCAAAGGGGAAAGAACTGCTGGAATTCATAAGACATGAGATAGAGATCGATGGCGTGGTCAGAAAGGCAATCAAAGGTCGCAAGACCGTTACAGTGAAAAGTTATAGGTTGAAAATGGGTGGTGATTGGTAAAGGACGGACCAAACGAAAGTTTAGGGGTCATGAAGGCCCGATTTCATGGGCCTGATCCACAGAAAGAATCACTTAATCAAAGAGGAGGTCGTCAAAAATGAGAGCGAACAAAAGGTTTTTTGTTTTGGGGCTCTGCGCCCTGATGGTGCTTTCTGTCGGGTACGCGACGAACGTGTTTGCGGCAGATGAAGTTACGATCATCGGAACAGTCTATGCGGAGGCTTGGGATGAGAACGATAATGTGATCGCCGCCGTTATAGTCAGCATGGGCGAGGAGTACGTTATTGTCAAGAACGCCACCGGAAGAGAACTGTTCAAACTGAACTATAAGGATGTGAAGGCATCCGGTGTTATTGGCGAAGACAGCGAGGGCAATAAGACGCTCACAGTTACCAACTATGAGGTGATGCCGTAATAGGGTCAAGAGAAAAGTGGGTCGGCGGAAACAATTTGAACTAATAGGCCGTTGCGACCCCTGAGGGGGGACACGCCGTCCCCCCTGTCCCCCTGTCTTTCAAAGGGGGAAAGTGTGTGCCAAGCCAGCCCGTCATGTGGCTGAATAGGAGGATTTATGAAAAATGAAGAAGCAGACGTATGGATACGGCCCCCACTTAATGCTGGATTTGAATGACTGCAATCCTGAAATCTTAGATGACCTTGACGCTTGCTTCAAACTGTTGAACGAGCTGCCTGAAAGGATCGGCATGACTAAAATAACGCAACCTTACCTGTTTCGATACTCCGGACTGATACCCGAAGACGAAGGTATCACCGGGGTGAACATTATCGCCGAGAGTCATATCTCACTTCATACCTACCCCAGGAAGAGGTATGCATTTGTGGACCTGTTTTCGTGCAAACCATTCGATGTGGAAAGGGCCAGGGACTATATCGTCCAATTCTTCGAATCGAAGTCCCCTGTGGTTCACGTGCAGGAACGCGGTGCGGCCTTTCCTACAGACATCCGACTTGCATCATAAGGTAATCTCTTATGGAATTTGGTGTGCATCCCGGCGCTTTTGGCGCTGTGCCCGAAGAGTTTTGCCGGTATGAAACCTCATCCATAGCCATTTTACCGGTTCCCTATGATGCCACTTCCACCTGGATGAAAGGCTCAAGACGTGGACCCCAGGCCTTAATAGATGCTTCTGCCAATCTGGAATTGTACGACATTGAAACCGATTCTGAGGTGTTCAAACACGGGATTGTAACTATGGGTCCAGTTCCCTGTCCGGACGACCCGGAAGAGATGGTCAATGCTGTATATAAATGTGCCAGATCCATCCTAAACCACGGAAAATTCATGGTTGGAATAGGTGGTGAGCATACTATCTCCGTGGGATTGGTTCGAGCGGTCGCAGAAAAATTCCGAAATTTCTCCGTCCTGCAATTCGACGCTCACTCCGATACCCGGCATGAGTATGAAGGTAGCCGGTACAATCACGCCTGCGTCATGTCCAGGATCGGGGAAATCTGTCCCTATGTTCAGGTGGGGACTCGAAGTATGCATTCCTCCGAAGTCGAAAGATTGAATCGTGATCGCACATTTTTTGCCCATGAGATGATGAAGGGTGCAAATGTGATCCCCAAGATGCTGAAAGCCTTGACCCGTAATGTACATATCACGATTGATTTGGACGTATTGGATCCCTCCATTATGCCCTCGACCGGCACCCCGGAACCAGGAGGGTTGGATTGGTATACTTTGCTTGAGGTTATAGAATCGGTCGTAGAGAAAAAAAACGTGATCGGAATGGATGTGACCGAGCTATTACCCAATCTCGCCAATAAAGCACCGGATTTTTTGGCCGCCAAATTGGTCTATCGGGTCTTAAGTATGGTCTTTGCGAAAAGAAAGGCAATTCTGGATGAAGAAGCAGGATCTGTTGCGAAAAGCGATTGAGCATATTGACATCAAGAGCTTTGATGCCAGACCGATCATAAATGGATACGCTTTGATGGCCTTCCAGGCACGGAATCTTGCGACTGCCGCGGATGTGTTCAGCCGTATGCTGGCAGACCACGACTGCAAAATCATCCTTACGCTTGCAGGCTCTCTATTCAGCGCCGGCCTAAAGCATACTGTCGCGGATATGGTCGATCACAATATGGTGGATGTCATCGTGTCTTCCGGCGCTATCATCGTCGATCAGGATTTTTTCGAAGCACTCGGCTTTAGACATTATATGGGAAGTCCATTTGTGGACGATAGGGCGTTGCAAGAGCTTGCCATTGACCGGATCTATGACACATATATCGACGAAGACGAACTGCGGATCTGCGACATGGCCATAGCAGAAATTGCCGACACCTTAACGCCAAGACCTTATTCCTCCAGAGAGTTCATCCATGCCATGGGCGTTTATTTGGAAAGAGAAAGATTGAAAACGCAAAGGTCGCTTGTTTACTCTGCATATAAAAAGGGCGTGCCAATCTTTGTCCCCGCATTTTCTGATTGCTCTGCCGGTTTCGGACTTGTCTACCATCAGTGGCAGAGGAAGGGGACACATTTGACGATCGATTCTGTTCGAGACTTTCGTGAACTCACAGAGATCAAACTGGCTGTGAAAGATACAGGTGTCGTCATGGTAGGCGGTGGGGTACCCAAGAACTTCGCTCAGGACGTGGTGGTAGCGACAGATATCTTGGGCGAAGAAAAGCCCATGCACAAATACGCCATTCAGCTCACAGTGGCTGATGAACGGGATGGCGGACTATCAGGATCCACGCTGAAAGAAGCATGCTCTTGGGGCAAGGTGGACTTAAAGTATGAACAGATGGTCTTTGGTGAAGCTACTGTTACCTTTCCTCTGCTTGTCAGTGATGCCTACCACCGAGGTGCTTGGAAGAATAGAGCACCGGCGAATCTTTCCGGGCTTTTCATGAAGTAAATACGGCGAATGGGTACCGCGCTCTTGATTCGAGAGCGATGTCATGGAGCACGCTTTTGACTTCCTCTTTGAGCACTCCTGGTATTTAGCGTTAGCGTTTTACTTAACACACACCCATGGAACAACTCCGGTGATGCTTGCCGCATTCATAGTCCTCTTTGATAGTTTTGCTTACTATTTTGTGAGCAGGCATTTGGAACGGCATTCAAAGACCGTCCGTTACCAGATTACGGGAGGCCTGAAAGGATGTTCAGAAAATTTGATGGCAGAAAAAACAGCTATATTATCTTTATACTTATCGGAATTCTCCTTAACGCACCATTTCATTCACTCACTGTTGTAGCGTTCTGGTCGTGTGTAAGTACTGTATTTTACTGTGTGAGGACGATGAAACATTTACATGCCCGAGATTGAAAAGAATATAAAGCGGAAGCCTTTGATTCAAAATGTCATGTTCGTGGAGTTTTGCATACACACATTGAATCGGTCGCTGAGACCAAGAAAGAAACTCCTGAGTGATGAAATTCTCAAACGGCAGCCATCGTACATCTCAATAGGGCGCACCCATGGTTAGACAAGATCAGCTCATCCAACAATCTTTGTCTTTGATCAAACACAAGTTCCTGGTTCTGAGCGGCAAGGGAGGTGTTGGCAAGACGAGCGTTGCCGGTAATTTGGCCATCGCTCTTTCAAAGAAGGGAGCCAAAGTCGGTCTGATGGATATAGATCTTCACGGCCCGGACATTCCCAGAATGCTCGGTCTCAAGGGCCTTGTCGGGGTCAGCACAGATAAGCGAATGGTACCCAAGTCTTATTCAGACAACCTGCAAGTGGTCTCCATCGAATCGTTGACCCAAGATACGGACAAAGCCGTGATCTGGCGGGGGCCGTTGAAGATTCGTGTCATCCGCCAGCTCATCTCTGACGTGCATTGGGGAAGGCTGGATTATTTCATCCTCGATTCACCGCCTGGAACGGGGGATGAGCCACTCACCGTCGCTCGAACCATCCCAGATGCCAGGGCCATCATTGTGACAACACCCCAGGAAATATGCCTGGCCGACATCAGGAAATCGATCAATTTTTGCAAAACCGTTGAGATGGAAATCTTTGGATTGATAGAAAACATGAGTGGTTTTGTATGTCCCCACTGCGGCAAACCAGTGGATCTATTTGGCACTGGAGGCGGTTTCAGAACAGCCTTAGCCATGAATATCCCCTTCTTGGGTAGAATCCCCTTTGACCCAAAAATGGTGGAGTGCGCTGACGCAGGAGAATCGTATGTGGACAAATATCCGGATTCAGAAATAACGAAAGCCTACAATCAAATTGTCGCAAAAATCATGAAAGGGTAGCACAGATTGCTGACACGTTACCTCCAAGACCGCACTCCTCCAGAAAATTCATCCATGTCATGGGTGCATATTTAGAAAAAGAAGGATTAAGAACGGAAAAGTCGGTCGTTTGCTCTGCTTATAAGAAGGGTGTGCTGATGATCTCCTAAAAGGGACTGGAGAGAGTTTGAGTCTCTCGTGCAGGAATATTGAGCGTTTAACGGGGTGAAAGTGTTGACTTACGGGATTTGCAGCCCTACTCGGCGGAGGTTGGACTGTTCAGCAGAACAACAGAAAGAAGTCATTTGATGTCACCGACAGGAGGCTGTACAGCATGAGAGATTGGGTAAGACCATCCCTGCTTCAAAAGACTCAAGATGCCCTGGACAGAGAATTATGGGGCACAAGGTGAAAGAAGGATGGCGCGAGCGCTATGCCAAGCAACTGCGGAGGGATGTGACCGTATATTACGAGCTAACAAACTGTTTTAACAGCGATTTTGGCTTTGGGGGCTTGAGCGGATTCAAGGAAACAATGGTATATACCTTCGGCACAGTCTTGGCCGACCTTCCTGAAGAAGTCTTCAAGAAACTTTACGCTTCGAAAAATCTTTTTTTTAGCTTTACCCCTGAGCCAGGAGCCGAAATTAAGGTATTCTTTCCAGAACACGACATTAAGGTAGGAGAAAAATTACAACTAGTGGTATTTCCTTAACGAAAGTGGGCTTATGCCACCTGAGGCCTTGCGGGGACAAATAGTCCGTGAGCTCATTTATGTTTATCACGAAAATGAATTTAGCGTACGCGAAATCATAGACAAAACTGATGAGATTGCAAGAACTTGGGGCTTTGAAGACGAAATAAAGGCACTTAGAGATTATTGGGCTGAGACAGAAACTCAGAAACGCGCGCAGGAATCTTAAGGTAATTCTTGACAGCTACTATACAGGCTGGGACGGATAGATCCGCAACGAAAGAATGGGGATCGCGGAAACCAAAGCGGGGTGCAGCATGGGAATCAGACTTGATTTGGCTACCATCGTGACCGGGCTACTTATCTTCTTGGCTAGAGTCACGGACGTCAGTGTGGGCACAATGAGGACTATTTCCATAGTGCAAGGAAGAACCAAGACAGCATTTTTCTTGGGATTAGTGGAGATTAGTGTATGGCTCGCGGCAATATCGACGGTGCTAAGTAAAATCGTCAGCCAGCCCGTTTTGGGGGCCTTCTATGCTTTTGGATTTGCAGCGGGCAATGTTGTGGGTATAGAACTGGAGAAGCGGATTGCCTTTGGACATCTGGTATTACGGGTCGTTTCCTCTCGACATGGTGAACAAATCGCAGCAAGGATGAGAGGAATCGGATATGCGGTTACGACCTTTCCGGGAGAGGGCATGGCTGGGCCGGTCACACTGTTGTACGTAGTTTGTCGAAGGAGGGATTTAAAATGCCTTATCCCCATAGTCAGAAGCATTGAACCTGATGCGTTCTATGTCACAGAACAAGCCGGCACCGTGAGCAAGATCCGTCGCCCTTTCATGCAACAACGCACAGGCTGGAGGGCAATTTTCAAGAAGAAATGACGGACTTGCCGTTTCCACTACTCTTTTCCTTAGCGAACTCTCTGAACGTTTGGCGACCCTGAACGGCAACGAATACCCGGCTAAGGAAGGGCCTGTTTCTCAGGGGAAGAATGAAGAATGGAAGAATGGGGGAAGAATGGGGGAAGAATGGGGACGCTGGTAAAAAATTAAGTTGACAAAGGAAAGCGTAAATGCGAAATAGATCCCATGCTAGGACAAGCCCGCCTTGACGTACCCGGTGTCCTGCATCACATCATGGTCCGTGGAATCGAGCGTCTAAAGATATTCATAAGGGCAATCTGCAACGAAAAGTGAAGGCAAGGAGTCTTTTCTGCTTTTGGGCAGTCAGTGAGTTGGGGATGTCGCTTAGA
>JAQYWL010000432.1 GCA_030145035.1 Desulfobacteria bacterium
TTAAAGGGTTAGTGGATATAGAATCCAAAGCCCAATTGGGGTAACATTTTAGTTTTTTGAAAACATTTAGGCTCGCTTTTTCAATGGGCTAAATTGATACCGATCGGGAAAAAAAGACTGGAGAGGAAGGGAAGGAAATAGCCTAACCATGGTATTGAAGCAAGCCAAAGAGGTTCTTCAGATCGAGGCCGAAGGGATTTTGGGTGTTGTGGATCGCCTGGACAACAACTTTGTCAAGATGGTAGATCTGATATACGCCTGCAAGGGACGGGTCATTCTGACGGGTATCGGAAAATCCGGGATTGTGGCACGCAAAATCGTGGCAACCCTGAATAGTACTGGAACTCCCTCGCTTTTCCTTCATCCTGTGGAGGCGATGCACGGTGACCTGGGGATGGTCAGTGCAGACGATGTCGTGATTACACTTTCCAGCAGCGGTGAGACGGATGAACTAAACATGCTGATACCCAGTATCAAGAGAATTGGGTGCCCATTGATTGCCTTTACCGGCCAGGTGGATTCTACCTTAGGCAGGCAGAGCGACATTGCGATCGACGTGGGTGTTGAGCGAGAGGCCTGCCCTCTGGGGCTTGCACCAACGGCCAGCACCACGGCTCTTTTGGCTGTGGGAGACGCACTCGCGGTTACGCTTATCAGTAAGCGAAAGTTTAAATCGAGCGACTTCAAGAAATTTCATCCGGGTGGAAGCCTCGGGCAGCATCTTTCGGTTAAGGTTCAGAAAATCATGCTCACGGGCAAGAAGGTCCCTATGGTTTCCAACGGGCAGACCATGCGCCATGCGATCCAGGAGATCAATCGCATGCAGCTCGGGGCCGCGCTGGTTGTCGGAAGAGACAACATCCTTGTCGGGATTATAACCGATGGGGACATCCGACGGTGCCTCATGACACAGGAGCGCATCTACGACCGGCCTGTGCAAGAGGTGATGACGAGGGACCCAAAAACTCTCGGTCCTAACAGCCTGGCCTCACAGGCCCTGAGTATTATGGAAAAGCACGAGATCACGGTCTTGCCCATAGTGAACCCGGTCCAAAAGGTTCGAGGGATTCTGCACCTTCATGATATCCTGGGAAAGGGTGCCTTCAGGTTCAATGACGTTTGATACGAACAAACTCCCAAGGGGATTGATTTGTCCCCTGGTTACTCCGTTGAAGACCGGAGACGTGCTGGATGCGGCCACCCTTGAGCGCCTCATCGGCCACGCAGGGATTGGGGCAGATGCCTTACTCCTTGGTGACGTCCTCTGGGGTGAAGGCCTGGTGCTGGGCGCTGACACAAGGATAGAGATGGCAAGCGCTGCCCTGGAGATTGTTCAGGGGAAATGGCCGGTGCTTATTACGATTACGTCAGATACGTCCGAGGCTGCACTTGGGCTGCTGGCCAGGATCGAGTCCTTTATCGAACGGGCAGGTTATCCAGGAAGTGTCTTCTGGGTGGATTACCCTATCTATTACCACGGCAACCGGGGGCTTCCCCAATTCTATGAGGCCGTGGCTCGCGATACAGCGATTCCTCTCATATTAGGCAATCATCCCGGGCTGATGCAAAGGCGCAAGAGGCCCATTAAGCACAAGAATATTCGAACCAGTGTCTTAAAAAAGGTCTCACAGATCGAGAAGGTACAAGGTTTGATCTTTAGCGGTTCGTTAAAACGGTCGATAAACTACCATAAGGCGGTTCGGCATCGCCGGGGCTTCAAGTTTTACGACGGGGACGAGGCAGTCTTTATAAAACAGCCAAGCTCAGATGGTGTGGTGGCCGGGGGGGGCAAACCTGCTTCCCGAGGCCTGGCATGAGATTACCTGGTCTTGCCTGAATCGATACGATATTCAGCAGCAGTATGCTGACCACGCGAGCCAAATATGGGAAACCGGTGTCATGGTCCAGGGATTTTATGACCTTTACGCAAAAAACCGTGCGGCTGTCCTGAAGCGCATGCTCCATGTTGCAGGGGTACTTCCAAATGCCCACACTGCCTCAGGTACTCGTCGTACCGACAGGACTGACAATCGCGCGGTGGAGGCTATTTGCAGGAAATATGATTTGATATGAGATTGATCCAAAGATTGTCGATTGAAGATTGAAGATTGTCGATTGTCAATTGATTAAGGAGACAAATCGTCAATCGTCAATCGTGAGTAACCAATAACTAATAACAAATAACAATTCACGAATAACAAATAACGAATAACGGAGGTCGCACAAGATGAACAGAGAGGATTTTGACACCTCGATTATGACCCTTGGCACTGCCAAGATTCCCTCTCCGCTTCGAACCCGGGCCAAGGGCGCTGGATCAGGGTGTTTTGTGTCGGAAAAAGACCGGGTTCTGGTGAACATCCTTGAGGATGGTGTCGTAAAGACTGTAAAGCGTGGCAAAAAGCCTCTATCCTTTGAACAGGGAGGACCTCGCCACAAGATCTTTTTTGATCCCACTAAACTGCGGTGTGCAGTGGTGAGTTGCGGCGGGCTCTGCCCGGGGGTAAACGATGTGATTCGTGCGATCATACTGGCGCTCCATTATAACTATGGTCTGCGCAATATTTACGGCATCCGATATGGATTTCAGGGCTTTATTTCCTCATACGGTCATGAGCTCATGGACCTTACACCCGAATCTGTGGCCCACATCCACGAGAGGGGCGGGACCATTCTTGGCTCTTCAAGGGGGCCTCAGGATATTGAAAGCATCGTAGATGCTATAGAGCGGATGAATGTGGGGCTCCTTTTTGCCGTTGGAGGAGACGGCACCATGGTTGCCTCTGCCAAGATTGCAGACGAAATCAAGAAGAGGGAATTGAAGATTGGTGTTATAGGTATACCCAAGACCATTGACAATGATATCTATCTGGTCGATCGCTCATTTGGCTTTGAGACGGCTGTGGGTATAGCGGTTGATGTCATAGGCGGTGCCCATAATGAATCTATCAGTGCTCCGAATGGAGTAGGGCTGGTCAAAGTCATGGGCCGTCATTCAGGATTTATCGCAGCCGCAGCCACCCTGGCGATGCCGGATGTAAACTTTGTCCTTATCCCGGAATCAGACTTTGAGTTAGAGGGGCCAAAAGGTCTGCTGGAAGCCCTCAAAGAACGTTTAATCCCCAGAAAGCATGCCGTGATTGTCGTGGCAGAAGGGGCAGGCCAGAAGTTTTTTGGCAACAGAGACCAGGAACGCGATCCCTCCGGAAACATACGGCTTCATGACATTGGCGTCTTCCTGAAAGAGGCCGTCACAGCTCATTTCAAAGACCAGGGAATGGAGCTTAACCTCAAATATATTGACCCCAGTTACACGATCCGGAGTGCTTCCGCCAATGCCAACGATCATCTTTTGTGTGGCTTTCTGGCCAGGAGTGCGGTTCATGCCGGCTTGGCTGGCAAGACCAAAATGCTGGTGGGGCTGTGCAACAATCAGATTGTCCATATCCCCATGGAGGCGTCGGCAGGAAAGCGAAAACACGTGGATACCTCCGGGGATATGTGGATGAGTGTCCTGGAAACTACCGGCCAGCCCTACTTGAGGAATTGACGATTGAGCAATGACCAGTAAGCAGTAAGCAGCAACTTTCGATATTGGAAACGAAGTGAATTTTTTGGAGCTGTGCGGTTAAGAAACTATTCAAAATCAATCACGAAAACACGAAAGTACGAA
>JAQYWL010000015.1 GCA_030145035.1 Desulfobacteria bacterium
GAGTGAACTAGCTCTCCCGCATACTTCCCCGCTCCTGCCAACAGCTTTGCGGCTCTCACTAAGCCAGGAGAAAGCGGCGTATCAAATGGGTCCCTGCTTTCGCACCTTTCGATACGTTGAATATAGTCCCCGGTGTGGATGAGTTTCAGATCACTGTCAGTGGCATAGGGGGGAGTCACAATTTTAAAATCGGAATAGTGGCCAAGTCTTTCTTGAAATAGTTCGATAAAATTCTGGTATCTATCCTGGGTAAGCACATGTCCAAGATCATACTCCTTTAACTTTTCGCTATATAAGATGGCGAATTTACACATAGTCCCCTGCCATAAACTCAGATTGTGCCTGCCTCCTTATAATCTTAACATATTTGGCCCAGAAAGTTGACAAAACTTATGATATCAATTAGAAATTTGGTATAAAATCGTTTGGTTGCTGGGTAGCGATGTTGGCAAGTTGATCATGAGTCGAAAACCCTCCTGATGATCTACTATATATTGGACAAGTCACTGACCGAACATGGCATCGGGGCAGATTGAGAGTTCGTAGCGGACTGTGGTATAAGCTCATGTGGTGACAATAAACCAACTGGTAACATAACCATAGCCTGGGAGAAGAGGTTTATGTGAAGGGCAGAGGCTCATACGTGGTATCACAGATACCAGTGCGAATGGGCCTTTTTGTGTTTTTTAGGCAAGGGGAGGATGTTCTGATGGCCAGCAAACCAACCTATGAAGAATTGGAACAAAGGGTCAAGGAGTTAGAGAAAGAAGCTGCTGAGCGGAAGCTGGCGGAGGAGGCGCTGCGGGATTCGGAAGAGCGATACCACACTATCTTCGAGCAAGCGGCAGACTCAATTGTGCTCATTGATGGAGAGACCGGGGCGCTCGTGGATTTCAACGAAAGGGCGCATGATAGTCTCGGTTTCACCCGTGAGGAATTCGAAAAACTCAAAATACCCGACTTTGAGGTCATTGAGTCTGCCGAGCAAGTTGAGAAGCACATCAAGAAAATTATTGATCAGGGGGTCGATACGTTCGAAACGAAGCATAGGACAAAGGGTGGCGAGATACGGGATATCCAGGTAAGCAGCAGGGCTATTTCCATTCGCGGCAAAAATTTTGTTCAGAGCATATGGCGGGATGTCACCGAGCTCAAGCGGGTGGAGGAGACGCTGCGGGAGAGCGAGGAGTTTAGTTCGAGCTTGCTGACTAATTCTCCAAATCCTATTTTAGTTATCAATCCAGATAGTTCCCTAAGATATGTAAATCTTTCGCTGGAAAACCTAACCGGCTTTTCTTCTTTAGAGCTCATTGGGAGGAAAGCTCCATACCCCTGGTGGACGGAAGAAACACTTGAGAAAACCAGTAGGGACTTGGAAGAGGCTATGGTTAAGGGAGCACAGATGCTCGAGGAGCTTTTCCAAAAGAAGGATGGGGAGCGGTTCTGGGTTGAGATAACCTCTTCTCCGGTGCATAAGAATGGCGAGCTCAAGTATTACCTGGCAAACTGGATGGACGTCACCGAGCGCAAGCAGGCACAGGAGGTGATGCGGAAAAGTGAAGAGCGGTACCGGCGCATAACCGAGACGGTGACGGACTACATTTTCACAGTTCGCATTGAGGATGGACATCCAGTGGAAACTGTCCATGGCCCTGCGTGTGTTGCTGTGACCGGCTATGCCTCTGATGAGTTTGCTTCCGACCCCTACTTATGGATTCGGATGGTGTATGAGGAAGATCGTACGGCCGTCGAGGAGCAGGCCAAGCGCGTGCTTTTAGGGCAAGATGTGCAACCTGTCGAGCATCGCATCTTGCGAAAGGACGGCGTCATGTGTTGGGTGAGAAATACACCTGTCCCGAACTTTGATGGCCTGGGGAGGCTATTGTCCTACGATGGGCTAATCCAGGACATTACCGAGCGCAAGCAGGCCGACGAAGCATTGTTCAAGGCGAACGAGAAATTATACAATTTTAGTCAAGAGCTTGAAAGAAAGGTTCAAGAAAGGACCGCCGAGCTGGAGGAGAAGAGTAAACAATTGGTTGAGGCTGAAAGACTTGCCGCAGTGGGTAAAATGGCAGATAGGATAGCCCATGAGCTCAGAAATTCACTGATAGTGGTTGGCGGGTTTGCTCGGAGAGTGAATGAAAAAACGCCTGACGATGACCCAAACAAGAAATATCTTAGGACAATAGTTGGGGAAGTCGTGGTCTTGGAAAACAAAGTGTCAGAAATCATAAAGGTCGATCCACAGTGAGGAATAAACAGAAGGTAGCGAGGTCATTGATGGCCTCGCTTTTTCTTTTTTATCTACCCCATATCGTGGGTAGGTCCAGTCCCAATATCTTCACTCTCCGACTTCCAGATACTGCTCTGAAGGTTGAATAATCAAAGCCTGAAAATCTTACCATCCAACCATTATCATAAGATGTAGCCTCAGAATCCATTCTTGCTGATTGTCTATTATCTCCATAAGGTGAATTCAGTAAGGTCGGTCTTTAACAGAGGTTTGGACGGGAAAAGAGTCGGCGTTTTTGCCGCTCGGACCCCGTACAGGCTGTCCAAGATCGCTGTTTCAGACGTAAAGCTTTTGAAAATTGAGGGCCATACCCTTTACGTGGAGGGACTCGATGCAATTGCTGGGAGCCCTGTCCTCGACATAAAATTGGGACTGAGACATGGTGACCGATCTGACAGGTGAATATCCACGGGAATGAAAGCGCTTCACAAGGAATGCAAATGGTATGTGGTATGCCCGATGAAGCGATTCTATGAGCATGGAAAACTTAATCGAAAGTGGGTTGACCGGTATTGCTATGGAGAGTGGCAGAACTCCACCCCGATTCCATGCTCCCGGATGGCTCTATAGATGAAACTCTGGGTTAACAGAACCTGAGGTTGAAAAAAGCTGATCATCTTGCCAAGCGGTCTATGACGAAATAATGATATGCTTTAGATATCGTTACATTTCCAGCAGTTATGATTGTGGCAAGAGATCATAACCGCAAGTGTAACCGGAACCCCCCCTGTGGAATGATCCGGCGCCAATGTTTCTGAAACTTGCAATAACGCCTCTATCGTGATAAATTGAGAGTAATCTTCATGAAGTATCTGATCTCCACAAAAATATAGACAATGGACCACCAGTGCGAAGTTGCGGGGGTTAGTATCACCATGTCCACATTATTGGATAATATGATCCATCAGGCACTAGCCTTGCCGGCTGAGGGCCGAGCCAAGCTGGCCCACGAATTGATTGTTAGCCTAGACGAGACGAGCGATACTGATGTTGAAGCTGCTTGGGATCGAGAGATCGAGAGACGAGTAGCCGAGGTTAAACGGGGCGATGCCCAAGGCAGACCAGCCGAGCAAGTTCTAGCTGAGATTCGAGCGAAATACCGGTGAAGCCCGTTGTAATTCACACAGACGCTGAGTTAGAGCTGTGGCAGGCGGTTAGCTTTTACGAAAATAAAGTGTCGGGTCTCGGACTCGATTTTGAGACGGAGACGGGTCGCATACTTGCCGAGATTCAGGAGACACCGAAACGGTACCCTAAGGTGAAGCATGGGGCCAGGCCATACTACTGGCTTGGCAGGACAAAGGAGCAACTGCCAGACTCACTCACAGAACAACGTACTCCAGATGAGTGAATGAGACTTCTTGTTGACTATTGAAGACTCCCAAACCTTTCAGTGTGCCGCTGGTATCACGAAATAGTGGCCTCAAACTGAATATCCCACCTTGACCAAAGCCATAGGGCTTCGAGCCGGAATTCTCGATCCGTTCTCCTGACAACAGCCTCCCAGAACCCCAGCCCATCATGATTTCGTCAAAACCTTGACAAATCTTACGATTTCGGTTACAAATCGCCAATAAATTCGTCTGGTTGGTGAATTGCCATTCTGGCAAGATATTGAGTCAAGAAGGGTGTGAACTAAACACTCCTTGGAGGTGATTATATGGTTACAAAGATAGAGGCCATATTTTATCCTGAGCGAACAACGGAATGCGAATGCCCTTTGTTCATGGTTCCGGTTACAGCAGGCTTTCCATCACCTGCAGAAGATTATATAGAAGGCAAGCTGGATCTGAACAAACATCTTATCAAACATCCCGCCGCAACATTTTTTGTGAGGGTCACAGGAGATTCCATGGTCGACGCCGGGATACATCCCGGAGATATTCTGATCGTGGATCGTGCCATCGAACCCGCTGATAAAAAAGTCGTAATCGCTATAATTGATGGGGAATTAACGGTTAAAAGAATTCGTATGTTAAAAGGCAAGGTTTTTTTGGTGCCTGAAAACGAAAATTACAAGTCCCTGAAGATAGAAGAAGAAATGAATTTTGAGATTTGGGGTGTAGTAACAAACGTAATCCATCCTCTTTAACTTTTATCAGGTAATGCCTTATGTCCCCTATCTTTGCGATTGTAGATTGCAATAATTTCTATGTCTCCTGTGAGCGGGTTTTTAACCCGAAGCTTGCTGGAAAGCCTGTTGTGGTGCTTTCCAACAATGATGGCTGTGTAGTTGCCAGATCAGATGAAGCCAAGGCTATCAGTATCAAAATGGGTGTTCCGGTATTTAAGATTAGTAATTTAATTAAAACCCATGAAGTACAGGTCTGCTCATCCAACTACGCACTTTATGGCGATATGTCACAAAGGGTAATGACGACCCTTTCCGAATTTACTCCTGATATTGAGATCTATTCTATTGACGAAGCATTTCTGGATCTGTCTCGGTTTAAACGATACAATCTGACCGATTATGGACACAGGATAAGGTCTACGATAAAGAAATGGATTGGCATTCCTGTTTCTGTCGGCATTGCGGAAACAAAGACGCTTGCCAAAATCGCTGGCCGGATAGCCAAGAAGTCAGAAAAAACAGGCGGCGTTTTAGACTTAACTGCATCGCCTTATCTGGACAGGGCTCTTGCAATAACAGATGTGGAAGATGTTTGGGGCGTTGGACGTAGTTATTCCAGGTTTCTTAAAGAAAACGGCATAAAAAATGCGCTGCAACTCCGTGATGCTGGCGATAGTTTCATAAAAAAAAGAATGGGTATAGTAGGGCTCAGGATGGTTCGGGAACTTAGAGGTGTTGCCTGCTATTCCCTTGAACGCTGTCTACCCCCCAAAAAGGGGATTACCGTATCCAGATCGTTTAAAGATTCAATAAAAACCCTGACTGAAATGAAGGAGGCTGTTGCCGCTTATGTATCTATTGGGGCCACGAAACTGCGAAAGGAGCGTTCAGCGGCAGGCGTGATTATGGTTTTTTTGATGACAAATCGTTTTCAACAGGAACGCCATTATTTTAACTTAGAAACCATTCAGCTTCCAGTTCCAACCAGTGATACGTCGGAGCTTATCCAATATGCCCATGAAGGTCTTAAAAAGATTTACATGAAAGGATATTTGTACAAAAGGGTGGGAGTCATGTTCAAGGACCTGGTGCCTGACGGTCAGATTCAGTCGATCTTTTTTGACCGCAGGGATCGAAAGCGTTCAGAGAAACTCATGCTGGTTCTTGATAGAATAAACGATAGGATGGGGTCAGGAACCTTGAAATATGCAGCGGTAGGCTTGGGCCGCAACCAGAGATGGCAAACCGTGTTTGAAAGGCGCTCACCAGCCTACACAACAAACTGGGATCAGTTGCTTAAAGTATCATGAAGCCAGCAAGTGCAGATAGGCAGAACCACCGGCATGGGCTGAAAAAACTAATGATTGACATCTCTAATCTGCAATGAAATCGTTTGGCTGACGAGTGTCAATTATGGCAAGACATGTTTTACTTTTTTGCTGATCGAATCAACCTCAATATGTTGTGCCTCAACCATTCTAACCAGCGACCAGGGAATCCCGTCACCCACGCTCATATTCCTGAGTTATTGAATCGTGTTTAACCGCCCTCCGCACTGGTCAGTCTGTCTATACCTTCCAAAACACTGAGCGACCGAGACCCTCAGGGACCCTCAGATATGTTGACAGTTGAGTTGCCAACGGTCAACAGTTTGACATATTGTCAGAGTTCCAATTAAAACACCTGCATTTCCTATACCCAGATATTTGAACAAAGAAACTCTAATCACTTGAAATGACGAGAACATTACCTACCTTGAGTACTACGGCATGATTCCTGCTAACGAAAGAGACGCTGTAGTGTTCCCGTATTCAAACCATTATCAAAGTGGCACAAGCCGAAACAGAAAGGAACTTTCTCATGGTCAGAAAGCCGACCTATGAAGAGTTGGAACAAAGGGTTAAGGAGTTAGAGAAAGAAGCCGTTGAGCGCAACCGGGCGGAAGAAAACCCCCGGCTTCAAGGCGAAGTCGCTGAAAACATAGCCGAAGGTGTATACTTGATTCGAATCAGTGATGGCACAATTGTTTATGCGAATAAAACCTTTGAAGGTATCTTCGGCTACGACCCAGGAGAACTCGTCAATAAACACGTTAGCATCGTCAACGCTCCGACAGAAAAGAGTCCGCAAGAAATTGCAGATGAAATTATCCAAAGTCTCAAGGAAAAGAGGAGTTGGAGCGGTGAGGTTGAAAACATCAAAAAGGACGGGACTCCGTTTTGGTGTCATGCAAACGTTTCGACATTTGATCATCACGATTTCGGAGAAGTGTGGGTATCGGTACACGAAGACATCACAGAGCGCAAGCTGGCCGAGGAGGCGCTACAAAAGGCTCACGACGAACTGGAACAACGGGTTGAGGAGAGTACTGCTGAGCTTGAGAAAGCAAATGAGCAACTTGAGCTGAAAATTACAGAACTCAAGCGGGCCGAGGAGGAACTCAGACGAGAACAAAATGTTTTCATTGGAAGCCCGGTGGTCGTTTTCACATGGCTCGCCACAGAGAATTGGCCAGCGTCATACGTGTCACCTAATGTGACTCAATTCGGCTACCAAGCCAATGATTTCTTGAGTGGAAGGCTCCGTTACATTGACATTCTCCACGCGGAAGATTTGGAAGGAGTGCTGTCGGAAGTACAAGCATACACCCAATTCGGCGTGCCCTTTTACGAACAAGAATACCGAATCATTAAAGCTGACGGGGAGACAAAGTGGGTTCATAATTTTACTATAGTTGGCCGAAATGACAAGGGCGAAGTTACGCATTATGACGGCTACATATTAGACATCACCAAGCGGAAGCAAATGGAGGAGGCGCTGCGGGAGAGCGAGGAGCGATACCGCCTTCTCCTGGATAATATCACTCTTGGGGTCGCGCTTATAGATTCCGACCATACTGTTGTCATGACGAACCCAACACATGGCAAGTTCCTCAACAAACCTATAAA
>JAQYWL010000416.1 GCA_030145035.1 Desulfobacteria bacterium
AGTAATGGAGTAATGGAGTGACGGAATGACGGAATGATCACACTTTACTTAATACGCAGTACTCCAACACTCCAATACTCCAATACTCCGTCTCAGTTGCATAAGTCGATCATCACCCAAACATCTATAACTTCAACAGGTTGTAGAATTTCCGAAACGTCAAATCGCTTCCTGGTTGATCTCGATGCGATACCGTGATCGGAGTTTGGCCAACCACGGCCCATAGGCAGTCCCCAGCCTTTCCTTCTTGATGCCCTGCTTAATTCTTTCAATGCACTCTTCGATCTTCGGCTTACTCGTATCTCTTTTTTCGATCACCTGAAAGATGTGAAACCCGTAGGGTGTCTTAACCACGGGACTCACGGCCCCCTGTTCCAGGTCGAAAAGGGGTTTCTCAAGGGACCCGGGAAGTTGGCCGCGGACCACATATCCCATATCCCCACCGTTTTGAGCCTCGGGCGCTACAGAATGGAGGCGGGCCAGGGTGGCAAAATCATCGCCTTTTTGGAGCCGCTCCAAGATGTTCTTTGCCTGATCCTCACCTGGGACCAAGATGTGACGCGCCCGTATCTCCTTCCCATGGCTCCATTCTTTCCAGTGTTTGTCATAATAATCCTTTATTTCTTGCGGTGTAACCGACACTTCTTTCAAAAGCTCTTTTCGGATTACCTTTTCCACCAGGAGCCGCTTCTTGAGCCTTTCTTTCCACGCTTCAAAGGAAATCGCCTGCCTGAGAAATAGATATTCAAAGCCTGCTTCAGGATAGTCCTTTTGAAAACCACGCAAAGCCTCGTCCAATTCCTGGACCGAGATATGCAGGTGGAGCTCATCGGCCCGTCTTAGAATGATCATCTCTTCAACGAGTTGCATAAGGAAACCAAGTCGAGCTTCCCGCAGAGTAATACTATTTTGAGCTTGCTCTTTGTCACAGCTCGTTCTGATTGGCTCAAAGTATTCATTGAATTCGGCCAGGGTGAGCACGCGGTCATCCACGCGGATCACCACTTGATCTTCGACCGACGTATCACTCTTGTTGGAGCATCCTGAAATCAGGCATAGAATAACAAGCCCAATCGCTATCTTCTCACAGTTTATCATCTTTCAATCCATAACCCGGACAAGCCGGAAATACGAAGCACGAAATCCGAAATCCGAAACAAATTCAAATAGCAAATGCTCAAATGTTCAAAACCGTAGGACCGGTCTCAAGCGCGATTGAAAATGTCAGAACTCCTTATCGTTTTTTTGATTTTGAATTTTTGTCATTCGATATTGTTTCGTATTTCGATATTCGTATTTCGAATTTATTTTCTACCACAAAAAACACGAACTTCACAACTAACGAACTAAAAGGTTGTGGGGCGCGTTGGCGCAACCCGCTATCATGTCAAACCAGATGTTGCAAGACCTTTTTGGTCGCTTTTAGGGGCTGTGCAGACTGACCGGATGGCATTGACACTTCGAGCACGCCATCCGGTGTTAGCCGGAATCGCCCCGGGTCCCTTTGTATGAGAGAGGTTATTTTCTCCGGCCTCAAGGGACAATCCCGGGAAAAGGAGACCACGAGCCTTTGATCGGTTAAGTCCAAACGCTGGATGCCTATTCTTTTCCCTATCACCTTCAGCATGATCTTGTCCATGAGAACTCTTGCCGGTTCTGGAAGAGGACCAAAGCGATCCTTGAGTTCTTCATGAAACCCCGCAACTTCAGATGGTTCGGTCATCCTGGCCAAGCGTTTGTATGACACCAGCCTCTGGTCAATATCAGATACGTAGGTTTCAGGGATGTAGGCTGACCGGTTCACTTTAATCTCTGGTTCCACCTCTAATTCAACAGGTTCTCCTTTTAGTTCGCTCATGGTGCGCTCCATGAGATCGAGATACATCTCGTAGCCCACCGCTGCGATATGCCCGGACTGTGAAGGCCCGAGGATCGTGCCACCCCCTCTTATCCGAAGGTCACTCATGGCAATCTGAAAACCAGCCCCAAGATCGCTGTGTTCCAAAAGGACCTTGAGGCGCTTCTGGGCATCCCTGGTCAGGGCGCTCTCATGCGGTATGAACAGATAGGCATAGGCCTGTTCATCTGCCCGCCCCACCCGGCCTCGAAGCTGATAGATCTGAGCCAGACCGAATTTGTCGGCCCGGTTGATCAAAATGGTATTGGCCGATGGGAAATCGAGCCCTGACTCTATGATACTGGTACAGACCAACAGATCAACTTCACGATTTAGGAACTCGAGCATCACCTTTTCCAGTTCCTCATCACCAAGGCGTCCGTGGGCTACCCCAATCCGCACACCCGGTACCAGCCTTTGAAGGTGACGGGCCACACCCCAGATGGTTCGGATATTGTTGTGAACAAAAAATATTTGTCCACCTCGTTGAAGCTCGCTGTGAATGGCCTCTGCCACCACTGTATCGTCAAACGGGCAGATGTATGTCTTGATAGCGTACCGGTACTCCGGCGGCGTTGCAATGACACTCAGATCCCTGGTACCCATCAAAGACATGTGGAGGGTCCTGGGTATAGGCGTGGCCGTCAGGGCCAGGACGTCCACCGAGCGACGGAGTTGCTTAAGCCTTTCCTTGTGGGCTACACCGAATCGCTGCTCTTCGTCAATAATGACCAGGCCCAGATCTTTGAAGGCAATATCCTTTTGCAAAAGCCGATGAGTCCCTATGATAATGTCCGCTTGCCCTTCCTTTAGTTTTCGTACAACGGCTCGCTGCCGGCTCGGAGAGCGAAAGCGGCTGAGCATCTCTATCTCAACCGGATAGGACTCAAACCGCTTCTTAAAGGTTTGAAAATGCTGTTCAGCAAGCACTGTCGTTGGCACCAGAAACGCCACCTGCCTGTGGTCCCAGACTGCCTTAAAGGCTGCACGCAGGGCAATCTCGGTCTTTCCGTAACCTACATCACCACAAACCAGCCGGTCCATTGGCACGGGCGCTTCCATGTCGGCCACGACTTCTTCGATAGCCCGAATCTGATCCGGTGTCTCGGCATATTCGAATGCAGCCTCAAAGGCTTGAAAGTAGCGGTCGGGTGGTGAAAAGGCATGTCCTTTCTGAACCCTCCGCCAGGCATAGAGCTTGAGGAGTTGTCCGGCCATCTTCCGGATCGATTTTTTTACTCGCTCTTTGACCCGTTCCCACGATTTGCCGCCCATCTTGTCCAAACGCACGTCAATGCCATCCACGCCGACATATTTCTGCACGCAGTTCATACGGTCCACCGGGACGTAGAGTCTGTCGCCGTCCCTGTATTCAATAGACATGAAATCATTAACGATATCTGCCACCTCAAGCTTGATAAGGCCGTTGTATCGGCCAATACCGTGTTCTGTGTGAACTACTAGATCGCCGCTCTTTAAATCCTCAAAAACAATCTTGCGTGTTCCCACCCCTTGCCTTGGGAACTTCGCTCTCTTGCGACTGTGGCCGAAGATTTCCTTTTCAGTAATGATAGCCAGAGCTTCCTGGGCCCAGACAAACCCCGAGGAAAGCTCACCCAGGCAGATGCACGGAGAATCCTTACGATGGAGATCTCCGGGGAAGGCCGAAACAAGCTGTGCACTGAGCCCATAAGGCGTGAGTAGCCCCCCCAGGCGCTCAGCCTGCTTTCTCGTATGACAAACCATATACGAAGCCAGGCCGGATGCGCGGGCATGGTTGATCCACTCTATCAAAGGCCTCAGTAGATCCTCAGTTTGATCGCTGCCTGCAACACGCACGCTGTTAGGTCGTGCCTTGAGCTGCTGGGTGATGAGATCATTCTTTTCAACTGTCAGGTTACAGGTCGCAGCAGACGTGTCCCCCACGGGAATCATCCTGAAAATAAGGTGAGGCCTATGGCTGAGCCTGGCAGCTACTTCGGACCAGGCCAGATAGAGGGATTCGGGTTCCACACACAATCTGCCGTCACTGCTGGCCGAAAGATAGCTCCTAATTACGGCTTCTTCAGTATCGAGGGCCGCCTTTTCAATGGTCCCGGGATCGACCAGCACCGGCAAGGCCTCTTTTGTGCAATAATCGAATAATGTATCCAGCGAGTCGTAGATGAGGGATATGAGTCCTCCGATCCCCGGGAATTGATCGAAATTTGTAAGCCGTTCTACGATCTCCTCAATACGCAGACCGGGCATCTCCAGGGCCTGACCCTGTTTGCGTACTCGCTCGGCAACCTGGTCTATCTCCGAGGGATCAAGGACTGTTTCCGTTGCTGGAAGGAGGGTTACCTCAGATATAGGCTTTAACGAACGCTGGTCTGCTGCTGAAAACGTTCTTATTGACTCTACCGTGTCACCAAAGAACTCGATGCGGATCGGATCGGGATAAAGGGGTGGAAAGAGATCAATCAGCCCCCCCGCGGATAGCGAAATCCCCGGGGTCCTCTACCAGGACGGTTTCTTGATAGCCACCCTGAATCAGTTTTTGGATGACTTCCTCCCGATCGATTTCCTCGCCTGCCACGATATATTCCGCAAACCGGGCCAGGACCTGTCTGGGGATCACCTTTTGCAGGAGGGCGGAGACCGTGGTTATGACAATGAGAGGCTGGGAATCGGTCAGCATCCGGTACAGCGTTTCAATGCGCTTGCATGCAGTTTGCGCATGATAGGCCACAGGCTTGAAGGGAAGAATGTCGTAGGATGGGAACGTGATTATGGGAATGCCGCTATCTTGAGAAAAGAAACGAATATCCGAGGCAATGACTTCAGCCTCTTTGGCCGTCGCACACACCACAAAAAGCGGGCGTTTAAGACCAGGATAGACCCTGCTCAGGACATAGGAGCGCTCAGCCCCTGATAGTCCGGTACAGTTGATCCGGCCCTCCGCATGTGGGATGGTCTTCAAAAGGTCTTCAATAGAATGGCCTAAGAGTTTCATATGAAGCCGATGCCTCTAAGATTCAGCAACCTATTTCAATCATTCGTTCTTTGGTGATAGTTGACCTGTGCCATGTACGTGGGAAAACCGGCATATGGCACAAAGCATAAGACCGGATCTTCTTCCTCCTGCGCCATGCACCCTGGGCCTTACGCCAGTTTCCCTATGTCAATTGGGGCCGGCCCCCCGTTTCTTATATGACACTATGCCCTCTCATTCAAGGGGTGGAGTCGGGATAGGATGTCAAGCATTGTTTTTGTGGAGTCAAGATCTTGTATATGAAGGAGTGCGCTATGTGAGAGTTGACGTGGATCTGTCAATCACATGCAAGGCGGTTAGCATGTCAGGGACAATTTGACGATCAACAAAATATATGCGATATCGTGACTACTTAACAGAGGAGATTTGATGAAAACGAGACACCAGATCATATTCCAAGACTCAAAGAACATGAAAGGCGTCGATTCAGAAAGCGTCGATCTCATAGTTACGTCACCACCCTATCCAATGATTGAAATGTGGGACGAAATGTTTTTCAGGCAGAACCGAGCGATAAGCGAGGCATTAAGCAAGAAAAAAGGCCCGGATGCCTTCGCATTGATGCACCAGGAACTCGACTCTGTTTGGAACGAAGTTCATCGAATACTAAAGACCGGTGGTATTGCTTGTATCAACATTGGAGATGCAACAAGGACAATAGACGGAGATTTCGTACTGTATCAAAACCATGCCAGAATCTTAACCTACCTGCTTAAGATAGGCTTCTCTTCCCTGCCGGTCATCCTGTGGAGAAAACAGACCAATGCACCTAACAAATTCATGGGATCAGGAATGTTGCCACCAAGTGCTTACGTCACCTTGGAACATGAGTTCATCCTGATTTTGAGAAAAGGTTCAATGAGAGGGTTCAAGACCGCCAGGGAGAAACAAATCAGACGAGAAAG
>JAQYWL010000483.1 GCA_030145035.1 Desulfobacteria bacterium
ATACCCGAATAACGAATAACGAATAACGAATAACGGATAACCAATGACCAATAACAAAAAACTAATCCAACTGGCCCTTGAAGAAGACATTGGGGCCGGAGATGTCACGACCGACGCACTGATCGAGCCGGACCGTGGGGCAACGGCGGTGATTCTTGCCAAGGAGTCCCTGGTCCTGGCCGGGCTATGGGTGGCCCAGGAGGTCTTTACCACCCTTGACCCTGCCGTGAGTTTTGAGGCCAGCTTTGACGATGGTGACCGGGTAGAAACCGGGGATGAGATCCTGACGATATATGGCAAACTTCAGGCCCTCCTGACGGGGGAACGGACAGCCCTTAATTTTCTTCAGCGGCTTTCTGGGATTGCAACCCTCACCCGGCAATACGTGGATCGGGTTGCAGGATCTAACGTGCGGCTGACCGATACCCGCAAGACCATCCCGGGGTGGCGCAGGCTGGAAAAGTATGCGGTAAAGATCGGAGGGGCCTACAACCACCGTTTCGGGCTTTATGACGGCATCTTGATCAAAGACAACCATATTGTGGCGTGCGGCGGGATCAGCGAGGCGGTGGCCAGGGTTCGGAATAACCGAGCGCAACTTCTGCCAATAGAGGTCGAAGTCTCAGACCTGAACCAGGTCAAAGAAGCCCTTGAAAGCGGCGTGGATGTCATTATGCTTGACAACATGGACCTAAACGATGTAAAGAAAGCTGTTAGTCTTGTTGCAGGCAGGGCCCTGGTCGAGGTCTCGGGAGGGGTTGTTCTGGATACATTGGCTGAAGTCGCCGATACCGGAGTTGACATCATTTCCATAGGCGCACTGACCCACTCGGCAAGAGCCGTGGACATCAGCATGCGCGTTATTCCTGGGTTGAGCGGTTCAACGTTCACGGTTCCCGGTTGAAGAGCCCCTGGCCCAGACCCTGGCCCAGACCGGGATTATGAGCTTAGTAGATTAATTTAAGCACGTCGCGCCAGGGCGGGCCGGGACTACATGGGCACCAAAATCATCTTGGGATATCGCGCCAGGGCAGGCCTAACTGGCTGTTAGCAAAAGGATGACGCGTCAATAAAGAAAGTTCACCGTTCAAAGTTCATAGGTTCAAAGCCTGCCCTGGCGCGACACGCTCGTGAGAGACTATCACGCTCACCAACCCGGTCTGGGCCAGGGGTTGTTAACCGTGAACCCTGAACCCTTGTAAAGTAGACTATAACCCTTGAACCCTGAACCTGGAACCGATCACTTTAGGATATAATCTTTTCAAAGAACTAAAATGTTAGAGATTTACAAGATTTAATAGAGGAAAGTCCAATGAGATTTTGCGCAGTCGAATATGCAATTCCCACCAGGCTTGTAACCAATACCGAGATTATTCAGGAGATCGTTTCCAGGAGTACACGTTACTTGACACAGAAGGCATTGGATTTGCTTGCACTCAGGTTCGACGAACTGTTCAAGAAGGCAGTGACAGAGGTGCGGTATCACCGGGCCAAGAACGAACGGGCGATCCAGTTTGGTATTGAAGCGGGCAAGAAGGCCTTGGAGTCAGCCAAAATGTCTCCAAAGGACATTGATCTCTTGATCTATGTGGGCGTTGGCAGAGGCTATATTGAGCCGGCAACGGCGAATGTTTTTCAAACAATCCTTAAGCTAAACAAAGCCACGTGCTTTGACATATTGGATGCTTGTGCAAGCTGGCTCAGGGCGATTCATGTGGCGCATTCTTTTATCAAGACCGGTATGTACAGGAACGTGATGATTTTGAATTGTGAGTTTAACTTCCGGGAGTATGCGAATTTTGAGTTCAAGTCGCTCAAGGATATTGAATTCAATTTCCCTACATTTACGATCGGAGAGGCTGCAACCGCCACTATCGTCAGCGATTCACAGGATGATGACGAGTACTACGCCTCCTTCAGGACATGGGGAGACCAGCACACGCTGTGCAAGATACCCTTGCCGCATTTTAGAGAGTACAGCGATGGCGAGCTAAGGAATGAGATTGAACCCCTCAGGTTCTTCTCCTATGGCGAAAAGATTTTTAGATTTGTCTTTTCGAGGCTATGTAAGCATTACCGGGAAGACGCCGTGCTGAAAAGTTTCAAGCACGAGATCGTTTTCAGCCATGCCGCAAGTGATGCTATGAGCGATAAAGTGATCAAATCGTGTAACCTGGGCGAAGAGAAAGGTTACAATACCCACAAGCGATTCGGAAACACGGTCTCTGCATCAGTGCCGCTGGCCATGGGCTGCGCCTTGAAAGATGGTAGGTTAGAGAATAACACCAATGTCCTCATCGGTTTTGGGTCTGCCGGCGTCTCCACAGCATGGTGTAAATTCAAGTTTCTAACTTAACATCTCGGAATGTCTACTTAAACCCATCACTCCAATACTCCTTCCAGGGCCAAGCCTCCTGGGCTGACGCACATTTTTTTGCGTATCTGCAACTATCTGTTATTATGTTTTTCAATACCCCGTCCGCTTGCGGCGAGGTTACCTTATAGTCCCCTCTCCCCTGGTGGGAGAGGGTTAGGGTGAGGGGGAAGACATGCGTCAGCACTGGCAAGCCCCTAAGATCCTTGACTCAGCTCCCTTGACCGCTGGGCCGCAGCTCGGACAGCCTCCAGGAGACACTCCTTCACCCGGTGGCTTTCGAGCACCCTGAATGCTGCTTCAGTGGTCCCGCCTCTCGATGTTACCTTTTCTCGAAGCGAGGCTGGAGCTTCACCGGTCTCTTCCAAGAGCCTTATTGATCCCTTGATAGTCTCAAGGGTTAGCGTGAGGGCGCGGGAAGGTCTGAGTCCAAGCCCGGCCCCGGCTTCCACCAGCGACTCTACAATGTAAAAGATGTAAGCTGGTCCTGAACCGCTCAGGGCAGTCACCGCATTTAGGTCTTCCTCCTCAAATTCAATCACCTTTCCGATGGCCTCCAGGATTGTCCGGGCCTCGCTTAGATCGGTCTCCTTTACATAGCGGTTGCCGCTCATACCTGCCATACCGGCCAGGACCAGGGCCGGCGTGTTGGGCATGACACGGACAATGGGAAGAAGTCCCTTTGAATTTTCATCCAGTGGGCTGTACAGGTGCCCTTCGATCATCTTTATTGGAAAACCGGCGGCAATGGAGATGATGAGCTTTAGTCCCTTTATCGTGCGGGGAAAAGTGCTCGCAAGACCTTGCAGGACCTCATCCATATGCTGGGGCTTAACCGCCAGAATGACAATATCTACCTGGTCAAAAACTTCTATATTGTCTTGACTGGTATTGATCTCATACGTCTCTTTCAGTTGGCGCAGCCGCGCACCTCGAACATCAGTGGCCCAGATTTGTGACGATCTGCACAGACCGGATTTTATGAGACCATTGATTATGGCCTCTCCCATATTTCCCGCACCAACAAGACCGATCTTTTTGTCCAGCTTTTTCATAATGCCCTCCTCACCATAAAATCGCTTAGCGATTTTATAACTTGACTTTTTGTTTGCAATTATTGTAGAAATGACTGGTTAAAATCTTTTCCAAAACTTGATTGTATAGGGATTTCCTTTTTTCGAGCGGCGAAGCCGCGTTACATAAAATCGCGTAGCGATTTTATAACTCGATTCTAAAATCTTCAAAGAAAGGGGCATGATGATGAGTAAAAACAGCAAGTTGCATCTATTTTGTTTTCTCTTGATGTCGGCAATCTTTTTTGTCACATCCCAAGCATCTGCTCTTTTAACAGCGGAAGATGTCGCAAATCAAGTCAAAGAAGCCATGGCGGCTGGCGCAACAGCCGAAGATGCGGTTAAATCAGTCGTCGCTTCGGCCATTGTACAAGGGATGTGGGCAAAAAACTCAGCCGCAGCAGCCACAAAGGGTGCGGTGGAAGCCGCACTCGCTTTGGCCCGGGACATCAACGCAGCGATCCAGGGTGCGGTGATGGGGGCTGCCAGCGGGGCGATCGCGACGGGCCACGATATTAATACCGCCATTGAAGGAGCCTGTCAGGGTGCTATTAGCGCGGCGTCAGCGGCGAACGCGGATCCCCGGATCGCGGCATGGGCGGCCGTTGGCGGTTCTGTGAACGCTGCAGTCCAATATAACCGGGATACTGCCCTTGCTGTCTCTGCTGCTGTAAGTGGTGCGGTAACCGGTGCGGTCGCATCAAGGCTGAGTTCTGAAGAGATAGCCAGAGTGGTTTCCGGTTCTGCCGGGGGGGCAAACACTGCTGCCGTGGCCACTGGTCAGGATACAAGAGCCGTCGCGACTGCAGTTCAGAGCAGTGTCTATTCGGCAGCCGAAACCTATGGACTTGATTCTGCTAAGATGACCATGATTGCTGCTTCGGCTGCCGATACAGCCGATACTACACCACCCGAGGCTTACTCACCCCCTGAGATGGCGCCCGCACCATGGGCTCGAGAAGGTCCGGCTATGCCCGCTCCTGAACCTGATCAAATAGAACCAGTGCCTGATCCAACGGCAAGTCCGGTGTAGAAGCAGGGGCGGCCTTCGTGGCGCCCAAGTGAGAAAGTGGCGGGTAGCCTCCGGCCAGAGTCCATTCCCCGATTCTCTCCTACTAAATCTTGGAGGTGCCCGTGAGTGACAGCGCGAAGTATATCCTAGCTAGTGCCCATCCGGAAATGAATCTCACAACACTGGGCACTGGCGTCAGTTTCCCACGCCCTTATTTTTTCTTTGGTCTCCCTTTTTTTCTGTTGTTCCTTATTTTTCCTGTTTCTTTTACTGGTGCCGAAGGGGATATCACGCTCTCACTCGACACAGAGGAACAATACAGCGACAACTTTTACAGGAGTGAAACAGATGAGACAAGCGTTTACACTACCATAATCAAACCCGGCATCACTGTTAGAGCCTGGACAGACCGGAGTTCCGTCTTCTTCGCTTATTCGCCTACCTTTAACTACTACAGTGACGACAGCGAGAGTATCGATGCCTCCAAGGATGATTTTGTCGGACACGAGTTGAGTTTTATGGGGGAAACCACATTCTTTGAGCGGCTCAAATTGAGCCTCACCGAGAGGTTTCAGGAGACCAGGGAGCCCGGTGCTTACGACGTATGGCGCAAAAGTGAAGCAGACAGGGAAAGATACAATATCAATCAGGTGAGCCCTTTTCTGACATATGATTTTGCAGAAAAGTTTACGGCCATCCTCGGCTACCAGTATGAGGTCTTTGATTACGAGGATTCCGAGGACTCCCATGAGCACCGGGGTTACTTCACACTCCGGTATCATTTTGATGATCGAAATTCTCTCGAAGTGGAAGAGCATTACTGGGCAAGGCGATATCCCACGAATCCGGACTATGACTCCAGACAGACCAAGCTTATATTCAGGCGGGCACTCAGCGATTTTCTCAAGTGCGAGATCGGCGGTGGTTATCACGACCGTAAATTTGAATCAGGCAGGACCAGGGTTCAGGACTTTGACGGTTTTGTTTACCGCCTGGCAATGACAGGGGAATCGGACGCCAGCAAACTCTTCCTAAGTTACAGGAAGAACCTGAATGATGTTTCAAAGGGGACCACCTACTTCGAGGCCCACCGGGTTGCCCTGAATGTGGAACATATCTTGCTCGAGAAACTTACGTGCAGCCTGGGTGGTTATTACCAGAAAAACGACTATGAAACCGCCACCATATTCCGCGAGAGCACAGAGCTGCGAGAAGATGAGATCTTGAACGGTCATTTTGGCATAAAATACTGGATTGCTGATTGGCTGTCCGCCGGAGTCTACTATGAATGCACGGACAGAGATTCTAATGCGATAAACCCCGATACGGACGAGGGGGAAAGCTATTCGGAAAACAAGGTTTGGGGAAACATAAGATTTGAATACAGCACGGCGGCGAGGAAATAGTAGCGTTTTTTGGCATCCTTCATACCTCGGTTTACACTTTTCAAGAATGCGGGCGCCAAGAGATAAATTCTTTTGTTCGTACTTTTTGGTGTCAGGTGTCAGGTGTCAGGAGCGAGAAACGCAAGATTTGAAACCTGAAACCTGAAACCCGAAACCTGAAACCCCAAACCTGGAGTGGTGAAAAAAAGTGTAAACTACTTTATGGCGAAAATGAAGGATGCCTAAATTTTTTTATTTTTTCATGAGAAATACATCAACCAAAATCATAACCCTTTTCTTGACCTTTGTTTTACTCTGTTGGGCGGTATCTGCATTTGGGCAAAAAGGAAAATACGTATTGGGTATTGGCGATAAGCTTTCATTTCTTCTTTATGCCGGCGGAGAACTGCAGCTTAAGGGTGGAGGAGCGATCATACTGACCATTTCCGAGGATGGCACCATCACCCTCCCTTTTCTGGGCAAGGTCAGGGCTGATGGCTTGACCATTGACCAGTTGACACATGAAATTACTACGCGTCTAAAGGCGGATTATTTTGTTAACCCTCAGGTTGTCTTGTCGGTCGTCGATTACCGGAGTAAAAAAGTCTATATCCTGGGCGAGGTGAAAAACCCCGGGTCTTATGGCATGGAGCATGAAAACACCAGCCTTATTGAGTTGATATCCATGGCCGGCGGGGCCACGGAGAAGAGGGGCAAGAAAGCTTTTGTGCTTAGGGGGGCATACGAGGATATTGCCTCCGGGGGCAAGATTAACGAACTGGTTGAGAAACAAGAACCGATTGTGGCGGACCTGCAAAGACTGCTGGAAAGGGCGGATCTTACCGCTAACGTACAACTGCGGCCGGATGACGTGGTTTATATTCCGCCCAGGATATTCGTAGACATTGCCCAATCCAAGATATACGTGATGGGACACGTGAACAAACCCGGTATCTATGAATTCCAGGATGGCATCACGGCCCTCAACGCCTGTCTCCTCGCAGGGGGGTTTGCCAGGTTCGCTGCCCCCAACCGGGCCACTGTAACCCGTTTTGAGAATGGGAAGAAGACGATTATCAAGATTGATTTAAGCGACGTTAGAAAGGGCAAGGAAGACGACATCATCCTGGAACCGGGAGACCGCGTCTATGTGCCCAAGTCGTGGTTATGAGCAGAGAGCATGGCGCATAGAGCATAGTGCGGAGTGGTTCGCTTAGGAAATTCCAAAACTCGCTAAAATCAGAAGACATTTACTGGCAACATATTTCCGCTATTTAGTGCCTGAACGAAAACTATTCAATACTGTCATTTCGAGCGTAGCGCCCGCCCTGGTGCGACAGAACCTGGAAAATGCCCCGGAGAGAAAAACCCGGTCTGGGCCAGGGAGAAATCTATAATTGCGATTATGGAACGATCTGTCCAAGATCCGAGCCAGAACATCCATCTCTCCGACTACCTTTATGTTATCAGAAAGCATAAAGGGGTGATCCTGACATGCCTTTTCATCGTGGTTGGCCTGGTCACCGTATTCAGCTTCACCATGACCCCGGTTTACAAGGCCACGGCCAGGATGGTGATTGACAAGGAGACCAAAAAATCCCCCCTGACCGGGGAGCAGCTCGATTATGAATCCTACGCGTCCGAAAGTCTCACCTTCCAGACGCACTTCAAGTTGATCAAGGGCCGTCCGGTCCTGTTCAAGGTCTATGAGATTCTTAACCTGAAAGACAGGATGCGTGAGGATTCCTCCCAGGGAATGTTGTCCGCGTTCATGGGCAATATTCGCAAGAATGTCAAAAAACTGACTTTTATTTTGCGGGGCGAGTCATCTAACCGTGCAGGGGAAGACGAGGTGATCGATCCGGTGGAAATACTTGCCGGCAAGATTGACATTGAACAGGTGCGAGACACCCGTTTGTTAACCGTTAGCGTGAAGGATGAGGATCCTGCTATGGCCAGGGCCGTCGCCAACACACTGTGCAAGGCCTATATCGAATACAATATGGATGTCCGCCTCGAGGCAACACAGCGGATCTTGTCCTGGTTGGGCGACCAGATGGGAAAAATGAAACAGAAACTGGAAGAATCAGAAGCCAGGTTTTTGGCGTTCAAAGAGCGGGAGAAGATATTTTCCATCAAGGGCAAGGAGAAGGTGCACAGCCAGAAGATCCAGGAGATAAACGCCTCATACATCAATACAAGGGCCAATCGAATGGACGTGGAAGCCAGGATGGCAGAGATGAAAAAGTTACTTGCCGGTGATGAGGTCATGGAGTTTCCGCCCGGATTTGCCAGGAACGAGTTGTTGACCTCACTCTACCAGGAACAGGCCCTCCTTGGTATTGAACTGAAGAAGAACCAAAAGGTGTATAAGAGCAAGCATCCCAGGATGGTTCAGATTACCACCAAGTTAGAACAGATCAAGAATCGGTTTCGCTTGGAACTTGAAAAGGTCCTCTTAGGCCTGCGCTCGGAGCTTTCGGTCCTGGTAGCCAGGGGAAAGGCCCTTCAGGAGGCATTGGAACAGTATGAAAAAGATGCCCTGGAGACCAATAAAAAGGAGGCACAGTACGCAATCCTGGAAAGAGAGGTCAACACCAACAACGAACTCCACAATATGATGTCCTCCAAGTTCAAGGAGTCCATGATATCCCAGGGGATCGAGACTGCAAACATCCGGCTGGTAGAGCCGGCATCGACGCCGACACACCCCTTTAAGCCGAGGAAGAAGCTGAATATCCTCCTGGGCATCATATTCGGCCTCATGATCGGTCTAGGTTCTGCCTTTTTTCTGGAATACTTGGACCAGACGGTGAAAAATCCGGAAGACATCGAGCGCCATTTTGAGCTTCCCATACTGGCAGTCGTCTACGATGTGTCAGAAGACAAGAGTCGCATATGAGAATTCCTTTCTTCTCTGAAAAGCCGTCTTTTAAGTCTAAGATGGTCAAGCGCCCGCCAGTGCCCCGTCATGCGGATTTCAGCCTTATTTCCCATTTCGCAGAGGCATTCAATACGCTCAGGACAAACATCCGGTTTGCCAGGCTCGATACCCCGGTAAAGGTCCTCCTGGTCACAGGGGCTGCCCCACTTGAGGGAAAGACCACTGTAGCGGTAAACCTTGCCGAGTCCTTTGCCTTTGCAGGCCAGAAAGCTCTCCTTATAGAGTGCGACCTGAGGCTTGAGACTTTCAGTAATTTGTTTCCCTATGATCCGAAAAAAGGGCTCTCAAGCCTCATCTCTGAAACATTTGATACCCCTGTTGAAAAAGGGAGCCTCGGCAGGCTCAGCATGGGCGATCTCATGACCCTGATCGACCTTCAGGAAAAGACCGGCACCCTTACTATAGCCGACAATAGCGATGCCTATCAATTCTCGTTTCACAGGGGGAAGCTGGTTTCATCGGTCTGGAAAGACCGCCCCGAAGGCAAGCGCCTTGCCTCTGTGCTCATCAGCAGCAATAAGATCACTTCGGAGCAAGCCACTGAAGCCCTGAACAGGGCGGGCGAGACCGGACAGCGACTCGGTTTCATCCTGCACAATATGGGTATCGTGACCCCTGACCATTTGAGGGGCCCCATCAGGCTTCAAATCATGGACACCCTCAGTCGTGCCTTCAACCTTTCAGAGTCCAGGTACGGTTTTGAAAAAACCTCGCACGTTATGTACGAGAGGGACATCATCGACCCAATCAGATTCGGAGATATTCTGACTGATGAACTGCCGGGGCTTCGCATACGCCCCTTCATCTACGAGCAGATAGCCTCTTCGACCGTCAAGACGGATATAAAGGACCTCCATGTCCTGCCTGGCGGTCCCAAACCCCCGAATCCGTCCGAGGTGCTTGGTTCAAGGCGCATGTCTGCGCTTATGAGCATGCTCAAGGATGCGTTCGACTATGAGGTCTTGATCATCGATTCGCCGCCGGTAACCTCTGTGAGCGATGCCTTGATCCTTTCGGCCTTTGCAGATGGTGTGATTATCACAGTGTGTGCCGGAAGTCTCAACCGGGCCATCATTCACAAGGCCGTGGACCAGCTCAAGCAAATCAACGCACCCATCCTGGGATTTGTCTTAAACCGCATGAATCCAAGGGAAGAAAAACAGTACTACAGCTATTATTACAAGTACTACAGAGACTATTATCATAAAGAGAAAAAGCAGTAGGCAGTAGTGAGTAGGTAGATAAGAATTCAACGGACGCTACCCAAATTTGGACTCCTTTCAAGGCCTCAGCCGCAAATCCGAAATATAGAATATGATGCATGGTAAATAGCAGGAATCACAAACCGCATCATCGAAACATCCCTTTTCTAAAGACTGTTCTCACTTTTGCTATTCTCCTTTTCTTTGCAACCGGTAGTTACTATCTCTACCGGATGTTTATGGGTGACTACTATATCACACAGGCAAAAGAGATTGAGAAAGGAAAAGAGTGGAACACCGCCATCCCTGCCTATGGCAAGGCAGTCGAATATGCGCCCGGCAACCCTGAGTATCACTTTTTGTTCGGAAAATTCTATCTAAGGTTCGCAAAAGCAGCCAATGATAGGGCACTCAAAGAAATGTTGTTTCAAAGGGCCTGGTGTGAACTTGAAAAGGCAAAAAAAAGGGCTCCCAAGGAGGCACGCACCTATCTGGCCCTGGCACAGACCTCGGAAGCCATGTCGCATCTGCAATCAACCAACCTTTACCCCGCCCGCCCTGTAGGTAGGGACTATCCTACTGGGGTTAAATCCGATAGCTATTTAACCGGGGCAATAGACACAAAACCCGAACAATACTACCGTACAGCAGTCTCCCTTTATCCCAACAGCACACAATATCGTTATTTGTTTGCCGGGTATTGCAAAAGAGCGGGACAACCTGACGAGGCGTTAAGACAACTCAAGACCATGATCACTCTCGATCCTAATACAAACAGATATATACGCCGCAATCCATTCTGGCAGGTACCCGGTATTGACGAAGCCGTAGAAAATGGCCTCCGGCAAGCCTTGAAGAATCGTTTTACCCGCAACAGTGCCGCCGGTGTATTGGCCTCCCGGTTGGCCGAAAAGCAGAAGTGGATAGAAGCTGCGCGTGTTTACAAACAGGCAATGCCGGAAGGTGTCTTTGCCGACCGGAGCGCCTATTATCTCAGGATGGGGCGATATTTGCTGCGCGGAGGCAAAGAAAAAGAGGCCGAGGCCTATTTTTTGCAAACGCTTGCTTCAGGCTCTGACCGGGCTGCTGTGATAAAACCTTTCATAGGAGACTACAAGAGGGCCGGGAAATTTGATGATCTCTTTGCCCTGTTTGAAAAGCTCAAAGAGCGACATCCAGAGGTGGTCGAAATTGATCTCTATTGGGCACAGGTGTTATACAAGCAAGGTAATTACCAGGATGCCCTGTCCCATCTTGATCGTTTTCTGAAAAGGAAAGAGACCGCCGAGGCCGATTACTGGATGGCCATGATCTATGAAAAATTAGAGAAACCTTACAGGGCCGAAACCTATATTAAGCGGGCGATCAAGTGGGAGCCGGAAAGCGCTCTGTACCACCACTTTTACGCCGGTCTCTTATATAAAGCATGGCGCTTTGCCGAGGCCCTCAAGGAGGCTGATGCAGCGGTTCGGGCATCACATAACAAGAGTGCCTGGTATCTGGACCGTAAGGCCTGGATACTTTACCGGATGAAGCGTTATGAAGAATCGATAGAAACCTGGAAGTTGGCCGCTAATTTGAAACCAGGACACAAAGCCTTCCGTCGCAATATCGACATGGCAGCAAAAGCGTCCAAAGAGGCATAACGGCCAATTTTCGGGAATTCCAAAGATAATCACGAAAGCACCAAAGAAACCAACGCAATGCGCAAGCTCCATTCTACAAATCAGCTCAGTTACAGACATGGAAAAAAGGAGGTTAGAACAGTTGTCCACTGGTTTTCGTATTTTCGTATTTTCGTGATGAACAAATTTTTTGCGTTTCTGTCTATAACATAACCAGCTATAATAATTGGATATATTCTGCTGCCATTCGATGCAATCAAAGAGGCGGAGCTGTGCGTGCGCTAAGCGCATAGCGCTAAGCTGAAAGCTGAAAGCTCAAAGTTCGAGACCTTTGCATAACTCCTTTGAGCGGCAATTATGAACTTTTTGGGTTACCCATCCAGGCGAAGGGAACGGCCCACGCCAGTGGGCAAATCCTAAACTGTTTGAGGCCCTAGGGATTTTTACCTGTCACTATGATAAGATTGAATATTGAATACCAATGTAAAGGTTTGTCTATCGTACTACCGCCAAGCCTATCCACCAGACGTTTTGCTTCGTATTGAAATTCAGGTGCAAAGAATACTGTATTTTGCAAAAAGCTGGAGTGGGGTGCACGATCGACTGATTTTATCTTATACCCCATATTTCTAAG
The DNA here is from genome assembly GCA_030145035.1 of Desulfobacteria bacterium. Classification (GTDB taxonomy): domain Bacteria; phylum Desulfobacterota; class Desulfobacteria; order Desulfobacterales. Next base: position 12,250 of record JAQYWL010000483.1, read on the forward strand.
CTTTTTTGCCATCTTTTTAGCAGAATCCAAATTACCATCCCCGGTGAGCACTTTGATCTTTATTTTCCGTATATCTTCTTCCAGGGGATACGATTCGGATGAAGGGGTTTTGTGTTTGAGTTGAAGCCCATCTAATTTTATTGCGAGAGCTTGGTTTTGATCTCTAATTGCTTGGTTCTCTTCTTTTAACTTCTTTATTTCCTCATTCAAAACCCTGTTTTGATCTTTGATGCTTGCCATTTCGTTCTCTTTTTCATCTCTAATCCCTTGATTTTCTTTTATTAAGACACTTATTTGTTTTTGTAAATTTACGTTCTCGATTTTAAGCTTCTCCATCTTATTCCACATTTCGTCTTTGCTCATTTTCAATTTTTCTATTTACTCTTTTGAACTACCATCCAAACGTTCCAAGACAGCACAACCTTGAAAAGTAAAACCTAACTGGAGAACAAGAATAATTAGATATGCTCTGAACATTTTCTCCCCCTATTTGACGACTTCGTAAAAACTCCATCTGCGGCGTTGTGATTCATCCCCGCCCTGTTAAATTCTCACTACGTGAGACGGCAGAGCCGATTTAACAGGGTAAATCATTGCGACGTACCATAAGTACGCCTCATTCCTCAAGCTTCGCACGCCTTGCATATGAACTTTTTACTTTGCCGTCGATGTGATGAGTTTTTACGAAACCATCCTATTTGACATCGGAATTTTTACGACTTATTGAATCATAGCACTTCCGCCTACCACCGCCACGTACAACATCCCACGAAGCACCTAAAAAAAACAAAATAGCAAGGATAAGGATCAGGTTCAAGGAAAAAATAGTTCACTGCAACACATGGATATACCAAGAATCACAGACCGTATCATCGAGATATCTCTTATCGCACTACTTGTTTTCACTCCGCTTGCCCGGGGTACGGTCCAGGTATGGGCGGTATCGGTCGCGCATTTTATCACCCTGGTCATGCTCACCGCCTATCTGGTGCGGATCATCTTTGATGCCCAATTCCGGTGGGTGAGGACGCCCCTCGATCTTCCGCTGATCGCTCTTTTTGTTCTTGCCGTTATCTCGTCCTTTTCTTCCATCGAGGTGTATGCCAGTCTTCATGCCCTTATGAAACTTGCTAATCATATCATCCTCTATTTCATCATCGTTAACACCATAAGGCAACGGGATCGGGTGCGGCGCGTGGCCTATACCATCGCCATTGTAGGGAGCTTTCTCGCCCTTTTCGGCATGATCAAATACCTGGCTGAAATTTCCCCGCCCTGGTGGGACTATGACGTAAAATGTAATGGGGTGGTGGCTACGTTTGGAAACAGGAACCACCTGGCCGGATACGTGGAGATGGCCATTCCGATAACGATCGGCCTGCTGATAGCAGCAAGAAAGGGTTGGGCAAAAGCGCTGTTCGCTTTTGCCTTGTTTTCCTTATGTATTGCTTTGACATTATCATTGTCCCGTGGTGGGTGGATGTCCGGAATCTTTGCCCTTAGCTTTATGTTTATTATCTATCTTCTAAGAAGTAAGAGAAAATATAGAGGCATGATGGTTACTGCGGTGGCAGTGACAACGGTTGTGGTTCTGACCATCCTGGCCAGCACACCGGTGATAGAACGACTGGAGACGTTAACTCGCGGTCAGGATCTGCTCAGCTCACAGGCCAGGACGGCCGTCTGTGCAAGGACTATCGACCTCATTCGTGACCATCCGTTCCTTGGGACAGGGCCGGGGACCTTTCCCACTGCCTTTACGCCTTACCGGCCCGCGGGCGTGAACGCAAGATTTCTCCGTACCCACAACGATTATCTGCATTTTGTCTCAGAGACCGGCATCTTAACGGCCGGGATCATTTTGTGGTTAATGATTGCGACCTTTTGGACCGGCATCCGAAAGATCATGGCCGCCAACAGCCGGCTAACCCTGGGAATAACCCTTGGCTCACTCAGCAGCATCGTGGCTATCACCGGGCACAGTGTGGTAGATTTCAATCTCCACATCATGGCAAATGCCATCCTGTTTACGGTTCTGGCAGGGCTGCTTATGGCAGTGATTCCCCCCCCTAAATGATCCTTCCCGGTATTTAACCGGGATTTATCCAGTTCCTCAGGAAAACCTTGACATAATGACCATATTGCTGTACGTTTAGATGTACAATAATCGAAGGGAGAAAAAAGATGCAAAAGCTAACTATAACCGAAGCAAGAAATAAGTTTATGAAGCTTCCTGATAAAACCGCAGATAATCAGATTATTGCCGTTACCCGAAGGAATAAAGAAGTTATGGCCCTTATGAGTTGGGAATTGTACGAGGGTTTATTGGAAACTATGGAGATATTGGCTGATCCGGAATTCATGGGGAACATAAAGAAGGGGATAGAAGAGATAAAATCCGGTAAAACTTATACCATTGAGGAATCGCGTAAAAGGTTGGGACTGTGACATACAAGGTGGAAATAACGGATGTATGTCTTTCGCTTATCGAAAAGATACCTGACAAAAGAATTCAATCAATAATCATGGATCGGATCGAGGCACTGAAGACAAGCCCTGAAAAACAGGGAAAAATATTAGTGAAGAAACTGGCCGGCTTTCGTTCGATATATGTGGCCGGAAGATACCGTGTTATTTATAAAATCGATGACGATTCTACTGTTGTTTGGGTCGTAGCCGCAGGTATTAGAAAAGAAGGCGATCAAAAGGATATTTATAAAGTTGCCAAAAGGTTGTTGAAATTAGGCTTGTTAGATTATGAAATTTGAGATTTCAAGATAATCAAGAACTTCCTCCTGTGCTTTTCGCTTTTCGCTATGCTCGTTTAACAAATAACAAATAACTTTACTCTCCACCCTATGCGCTGCCCGCTCTGCCTATCCAACTATAAAGCTACCAGCGTTACTTTTGACCCCAAATCTTTCGGCTATCATGTATACATCTTGACAATTGTTCCTGATGGGTGTATATTGGGAACATCACAACGGGGAGGGATATCATGCCTAAGACACGTTTAAATATCAGCCTTGATCAGGATTTGGTGGATTTTGTCAAGGTATACGTTCAAGAGAATCGAACAACAGTCGCCGATGTTGTTACGCAATTTATCCTCGCACTCAAACGGCAAGCACAAGGAGATAGCATGGAGATCATACTTTCCAATCCTGATTTCCACAAAGCACTACTCGATATACAGTCCCGGCTCCGCAATGGAACGGCCAAATGGCATACCTTTGAGGAAGTTTTTGCTGGCTGATGAAAGCAGAATTTGAAAAGGCATTCTTGAAAGGTGTCAAGAAACATGCCGGCATAAAAAAGCAGATTGAACAGAAAGTTCGCCAGGTTATGGAGCATCCAGTTGAACTTGGCGAACCTCTAAAGGGTAACTTGAGAGGGTTTTATTCTTGCCCGATCAAACGTAACTTCATCATAATCTACCTGTATTGTGCTGCATGTCGAAAAAAGGGAGACGCTGAATTTGTTGCCTGTTCCGATTGTTCCGCAACATCTGACGAAACCATTAAGTTTGTACTGTTGGGACCCCATGATGAAGTCTACAACATTAAATGATTCCTATTGTTGCAAGAATCGGGGACTGTTCAATGATAAAGAAGTATATGAGTATTTACTATAAGGTCAGAAGGTAACAACGTCCCTC
>JAQYWL010000200.1 GCA_030145035.1 Desulfobacteria bacterium
GCTGTACAAAACGATCAATAAAACAGGGGTGGTGATTGACTGCTCTGTTCCTAAAGGTGATAGGGCAGCAGAGAAGCGCCAGCAGCAAGGGGCCTTGAAGGCTCTCATGAAAGAGACCTTAAGCAAGGCCGGAAAAACTATGGTGCCTGGCGGGTTTGAGGCACTGTATGAGAAGATCGGCCCCGACATGCGCAGCTTCAGCAATGAGATGGAAAAGTTGATCGCCTTTGTGGGGGACCGGAAGGAGATTTTGCCTTCTGACATTGAAACAATCTCAAAAAGAACCAGGCAGGACCCTATCTATGAAATGACTAATGCTATCGCTGAAAGGAACATACGCAGGGCTTTATTTTTTCTGGACAGCCTTTTGAAGAATAACTTCTTCCCGCTTCAGGTGCTTTCAGCCGCAACCAACCAGATACGAAAGCTGATCCTGGCCAAAGATTTCATTCATGGCGGGCACGGCAGCGGCTGGAGACAGGATCTAAGCTATCCGGCTTTCCAGAAAATGATGTTGCCGGAGCTTGAAAAGCGCGAACCAGACTTTTTGACCAACAATGCACACCCCTTTGTTATTTACAAGGCGCTCAAGCAATCAGACAACTATACACTCCAAGATCTCATCGGGGCACTGGAGGTGCTCCTTGATGCTGATATTCGACTGAAGAGTTCCGGCCAGGATGCCAAGATCGTGCTGGAACATGCAATCCTGAGTATCTGTGGTGGCCTGCCTCAACCTTGACGGCTTCGTAAAAAGTCCAACTTCTGTGTTGCGCTGCATCCTTCGTCACTGCGGCGTACAATAAGTACGCCTCATTCCTCACGATTTGCGCGCCTTGAATTTGGAGCTTTTTACTTTGCCGTCTAATTTGGACTTTTTACGAGACCATCAACCTTCGTCATATATCTCTTTGTAACGCATCTCCCTTTCAACATCTCTGATTTTCCTGGATAACAGGTCTTTCATGTTCCTGTCTAGATTCAAGAATTGAACAGCCACACTTTCTAACTTTCTTGCCATTCGACCACTGACCGGCAAGATCCTTATGACTTGCGCCTCTATATCAAAACTTTCTTCGTCTATTTGCAAGATCAACTTGAGTATTTCTTTGTGTTTTACCGGATGATCTTTCGTGTGAGTGAACTTGGCCCCGCCAATTGAAATATCAAGAATGTTCACTTCTTCTTTGCGCAAAAAAAGGGCTAAGCCACTGTCAGCCGGTGGTTCCAATCTGTAAAAGAGCCTCAGGTTGAAACGCTCATGGCCGCTTTCTTGTATTATCACAAGAGCCTGCTCAGTTTCAGATCCGGAGAGCTTATAGTCATTGACAATCTCCGCCAGCCGTCCGGTGGTGCAATATCGAGCCAGGCCTTCTTTTTCCCTGACGAGGTAAGTCACTTTGACTCTTTTTCCAATATTATACGTTGCAATGGGCGGAGAAGTTTGAGACAGGATTATTTTTTCGTCGTCAAGGTCATAGACAGTTGCTCTCCTGACATCAATTGTTTCTTCCGACCAATCGAAATCAACAACAATATCTACATTTGATCCCGGACTAATGTTCATTTCAAATGACCATAAAAGAGTCTGCCCAGTATACAGACTCCATATAATAGAGAGGGAGATCCTCTTGCACAAACCCAAGAATGCCCGCCATTTCAGCAACTCCTTCCCAATCACCCTTTTCGTAACATACCACAAGCTTCAAATAATGACTTAACTCTCCTCTTCCGTATACAAGGGCATTGTTGATACCTTCTGACAAGGGGAGTTTTTTCATGAGGTTCTCCATTGGGTCATCCATAATGGCATCGATGAGTGAAAAGAGCCCGAGGGTAAAGAGTGCCGACGGCTTGACCGTTGAACCGCCCTTGCGTGCCATCAATTCACAGAATTTGGCCCTGATAATAGAGGCCCGAACCAATTCATCAGGCTTGTCAGAGGCCAATTTTGTCATCGCTGTAAGAGAAAGGAAGTGCCTTAGTTCGCGCTCTCCAAGAAGAACAGTGGCCTGTTTGATGGAGGATATATCTTGCACCCTGCTGAAATAGGCGGAATTGATGTACCGCAATAGCTTGTAAGAAATACCCACATCACGTGATATAAATTTCTCTAACTCCTGAAATCGAAAGTCTTCCCTGTTAAGTTCGGCCATTATTTGCATAAGCGTAATCTTAAAGGTCGGGATATCCTTTCCTTTCAAGACCTGGGGCTTACTGAAAAAATATCCCTGAAAGTAAACGAAACCCATTTCCAGGGCCTTCTGAAACTCTTCATGAGTCTCCACCTTCTCGGCCAGGAGACTGACATCATTGTGAGACAATTTCTTGACCAGTTCAGATATTGCTTCCAACGGCATCGATCTGAAATCGATCTTTACGATTTTTGCCAGGGAGATGAGCGGCATATACTCCGGTCTGAAAAAGAAATCATCAAGCGCGAGGCAGTAACCCCTCTCTGCCATCTCTCGGCATGCATTGATAACATCCTGTTCAGGTTCTACGTCCTCTAAAATCTCAACTACAGTTCTTTCTCTGGGGAACATAAGGGGAACCCGGTTCACCAATAGATCCTGCGTGAAATTGATGAAGGCCCTTCTTCTGCCTGTGATTTTTTCCATCCCGATGAGTAGAAAGCTGCTGGAGAGGACTCTGGATGTGGCTGTGTCCCCATCTATGCCAGGAAAGAGGTTGGACATACCCTCTCTGAAAAGAAGCTCATATCCATATATGTTCTTACGCTTATTGAATATGGGTTGCCTGGCGACGTACGTCTCCATTTTATCACCTGAAAAACCATTCTTGACAAATAACTACTGGGTTTGATTGTGATTTTGTAAAGTCTGCAAAAATCATACCCTGGAATGGTTTATTACCGAACGGCTGAATGCCCTTCCCTCAATGAGGTGATTTTGCGTCACCAGCGCGCTGTATCCCGCCTGGGAATGGCGCAGCACCCACATGAGGTTTCAGCGCAATAGTGACATTTTTTTGACGCATTGGGACAAAACAATAACAGTTTCCAAATTTCTGTCTAAAGCACGTGCTTGTAAGAGTAAAGCTTCGATGGTTGCCCTTCGAATCTGGTATGAATATTGCTGAACACATTTTGGGATACTACATCGTTTTCCCTCATCCTGAAGTACCCGGACGGTTTTTCTATGGAAAGAAACCAAAAAAACACACAACCTCCTGATTCAAAGAAAGCCACAGAGACGCAACCTCCATTAAGAATCGGTGCCCTGTTAATCAAAGAGGGACTCGTGAAACAGGAGGATGTCGAGAAAGCACTCTCCATTCAAAGGCGGGAAGCAGAAATACGAAAA
>JAQYWL010000221.1 GCA_030145035.1 Desulfobacteria bacterium
TTGATGGGAACTGCCCCAAAGGGGCCACCTCTTCCGAGGGAAGTCTCGGACGAGGCGTAGTTCCTTGTCTATCGACCAGATCCCAGACTATGGATAGACGGGAAAGTAAGGAGGAAACCATGAAACTCTTCGAGAAATGTCCCGTCTGTGGAGGGGAAATTGTAGAAAAGGAAGTAGAAAAGGTCCTCAAAGGAGGGTCGAATACAGCCATTACAAAAGTAAAAGCAGAGGTATGCCTTCACTGTGGAGAGCGTTTGTACTCACCGGATACCATTTCCCGTTTTGAAGATATAAGAGCAAAACTCGCTCAGGAAAATGTCAGTGAATTTGAGCCCATCGGAAAGACATTCCTGGCAGCTTAAAGAAAATCCTGATGATCCTGTTAATCCTGTCAAAAAGTTAGGTTTATGACTGACATAGTAGGCAAACTCTGGGGATTCTGTCACACCCTGCGGAATGACGGAATCGACTACGGCGATTACATCGAGCAGTTGACCTATCTCTTGTTTCTCAAGATGATCAAGGAGAAGTTGGGGGCGTTTTTGCATTGATGATTTTGGCCCTGAAAATGGCCGTTTAAGGGTTCAAAAGACCTGTTTTTGAAATCTTTATCGTGGTATATCAGCAGGGGTGGCTTGGTCCGAACCCAAATAAAAAAATCAATCAGATTAGTTTTTCTCGTGGGGGTCATTTTCAGGTAACCCATGGATAAGCTTCATCAAATCATCGCGGCCCATGTACGCTCATGGCGGGAAAGCGATTATGCCGTAGGCAAATTTCCAGCCATGGCGGAGATTCTGGAATTTCAAATCGATCCTGGAACGCGCTCCCGCCGGTTCTTGCGAAGCCCACAGCTCCGTGCCCTGGAGACCTACTGGTATTTGCGACTAATTGAGAAAACGCCCCATATCTTTGACCTTTACACCAAGTACTACGAGAAGAAGGCGGAACGTCTGAAAGCCCTTGGAATTCCTCGGGGTGCATTCGAATCTGTAGACTTTGACATTGATCTCCTTTGGAAGCGCATTCGCAACCATGACGACTTTGTAAAAAGCTACAAAATCGAGTCCCTTCGAGAAACACTGGCACTGGACTACCCAAGTTACATCCTGGCTTTGGCTATGGGCGCGGGGAAAACGATTCTGATCGGGTCGATTATCGCAACCGAATTCGCCATGGCAATGGAATATCCTGATGGTCCTTTCGTCCAGAATGCCCTTGTGTTCGCTCCGGGAAAAACAATTATCGAGTCTCTTCGGGAGCTTTCGAGAATTCCGTATGACAAAGTCCTTCCACCACGTCTGTACAAACACCTCGCGGCCAATCTCAAACTCACGTTCACCCGAGATGGAGATCCCGACATCCCGGTCGTCCGCGGTTCGGCATTCAATATTGTTGTCACAAATACGGAGAAGATCCGCATCCAAAAAGAAGCCATTCGTAAACGGGATCTTGGCCAGATAGTGCTTCCGTTGGGAGAACAGGAAAAAGCACGCGCTGAAGTGGCCAACCGGCGTCTCCAGACACTTGCGAGCCTTCCCCACCTGGCCGTTTTCTCCGATGAAGCCCATCACACCTATGGCCAGACTATGGGCAAGGATCTCAAGCGGGTGCGCCAGACCGTGGACTATCTCCATGAAAACAGTCCTAACCTGATCTGCGTGGTCAATACGACCGGCACCCCCTACTTTCAGCGTCAACCGTTACGGGACGTCGTAATCTGGTATGGCCTGTCCGAAGGAATCAACGACGGTATTCTCAAGGAGGTAGCCGGCAACATCTATGCCTATGACTTCGATCCCTCCAGTACGGCTGATTTTGTGAAGGAAGTGATTTCGGATTTTTTCCGGAAGTATGGAGACGTGCGTTTGCCGGACGGCTCGCAAGCCAAGCTGGCTATGTACTTTCCACAGAATGATGACCTGAACGAACTAAGGCCGCATGTTGAGACAACGCTTTCCTCTATCGGCCAGTCACCGGCAATTATCCTCCGAAATACATCGGAATCGTCTCAAGTGGAAATCAATACGTTCAACCGGCTCAACGATCCGGAAAGCACATATCGCGTCATTCTCTTGGTCAACAAAGGCACTGAGGGGTGGAACTGCCCGAGCCTATTCGCCTGTGCCCTGGCCCGAAAGCTCAGGACATCGAACAACTTCGTGCTCCAAGCCTCGACACGTTGTCTGCGCCAGATACCGGGCAACAATCAGCCAGCACGGGTTTACCTGTCCATGGATAATCGCTCAATTCTTGACAAGCAACTTAAGGAAACTTACGGGGAAACGATTGCAGACCTGGATCAAACGGGCCGTGAAAAGCGCTCGACCTTCGTAAAGCTAAGAAAGTTGAACCTGCCGCCGCTCGTGGTCAGCCAATTGCTGCGAACTGTGGTCCCTGTTAAGGATGCCACCGGGAATGACCTGAAACTCCAGAAGCCCAGAGGCAGGAAACCGAGGCACCTTACCCGCTCCGTCTTTACCGTCATTGAACAGCAGTCGACCGAGCGCGTTCTGCAACAACTTGGCGACGAGGTACAGCTTGAAAGTGAGGATGACACGGTCAGCCTGTATAGCGGGGCCGTGCGGTTTTTTGACGCTTACCGGCTCGATCCTTGGGTCGTGTACGATGAACTCGCCCGCTTGTATGGTTCCGGCGGCGAGATCCCACTCCACCACCTGAATCCCCTGGCCGAGCAAATCGAAGAGCAGACCCGCCGCTATGATGTAAAGGAAGAGCGAGTTGATGTGGCTCTGGCGCTGGTCAAGCCTGAAGGGTTTGTAAAAACCATGGAAGCCGATGGGACGGAGGTGTACACCGCCGAGATTCGCTATTCCAAGGACAGGGAAGCGCTCCTGTTGTCGCTGAAAGACATCCGGGATAATGAAGGAAACTATGGTTTCCACTACACGCCATACAATTTCGACTCCAATCCGGAGAAGTCTTTCTTTGAGCAGCTTCTTCTCCATCTCAACACTACACCATCAGAGGTGGAGGATATTTACTTCACCGGGGCGCTTACGGATGTAAATAAGACGGATTTTTTCGTGGAGTACAAGGATGACAAGGGCAAATGGCGGCATTATACGCCGGACTTCATTATCCGCAAGAAAGGCAGTGGTGGCAAGCCGGGCAAATGCCTTATTATAGAGGTTAAAGCTGAGCGCGAGCGCGGCGACCCGGTAGATGGCGAAACCGGCAAAAAGGCCATGGCCGTTAAGCATTGGGTGGACTTGAATCCCGAGCGCCTGCAATATGAGATGATATTTACTGCGGCTGACACTGTGCTGGTCAGCGAGACCAAAAAGGTGCGCGAGTTTGTTGAAGGGAAGGATGAGTAAGTGCCATGCTCATTAGTAAGGCAGACCGATCACGGAGCAGGTCCTTTGTAAAGAACGAGGCATGATATGGCAAAGAAGAAAAAAACTGCAAAGGTGAAGATCACGCCTGCCAAGGGGCGGCCCATGTTGAGTTGGGTGGGCAAGAGGCCGCTCAGGGTAATTCCCGCGTTTCCCGCTCAGCACGTGGAAACGTATGACCCAATAAGGGACTTGCAAGCGGACAAACCGACCGACATCTGGAAGGACTGGCCCGACGCGTACCCCAAGGGCGGGCTCCTCTTTCACGGAGATAATAAAGAGGTGCTATCGCATCTTCTTGCAAACGGTTTCCGTGGCAAGGTGGACTTAATCTATATCGATCCGCCGTTCGATTCCGGTGCGGATTACGTTCGCAGGGTGGAGCTTCGCGGCATTAAAGGCACGGCCAAAATCGATGGTGAAGGTTACACACTCGGCGAGCAGATTCAGTACACTGACATCTGGGCGAATGACAATTACCTACAGTTCATGTATGAACGGATTCTGTTGCTCAGGGAATTACTAGCCGAACAGGCAACCGTTTGGCTACATTGTGACTATCACAAGAGTCATTACCTGAAGTGCTTATGCGATGAGGTCTTTTCTCCCATTGGCTTCGTGGAAGAGGTCGTTTGGAAGCGCTCTGCTCCCAGAGGAAACGTAATAAAGGGGCTAAGTGTGGCACACGATTCTATCTTGGTTTATAGTAAAGGATCCGACCCTACGTGGCATCCTCCATTCTTGAAGTATTCTCAAGAATACAAAGCTCGGTTCACTCAGGCTGATCCAGATGGACGCCTGTATACGACCGATAATCTCATAAGCCCGAATCCTGACCGGCCAAACCTGGATTATGTCTGGAAGGGAGTGCGTAAAGTCTGGCGTGTGACAAAAGAGAAGATGAGAGAACTGGAAAGAAAAGGACGTTTGGTCCATACCTCTGGCGGAGTTGCCAGATATAAACGGTATTTGGATGAACTTGAAGGCCAGCCGTTGACAACTCTATGGGATGACATACCGCCAATTAACTCTCAAGCTGCAGAGCGTGTCAATTACCCTACCCAGAAACCGGAGAGGTTGATTGAAAGGATGGTTGTTACGGCCTCTGATCCTGGTGATACTGTACTTGACTGTTTCGTCGGGTGTGGGACTACTGCGGCAGTAGCGCAGAAGCTGGGCCGGTACTGGATCGCCTGCGACATCAACAGAGGTGCCATCCAGACGACTGCCAAGCGGTTACAGAACATTATCACCGAACAGGCTGAGAGCACGAGACAAGGTAGACTGAAAGGAATCCAAAGTGGAAACAATGTGGCTCCAGGTACCGCGCAGTATGCCTTTACCGTTTGGCGTGTGAATGACTACAACTTGAACATACAGCATATTGAAGCAGTGAACCTTGCCTGTGAATACATCGGCATAGACCAGACTCGCAGCGATGTATTCTTCGACGGCACCCTTGGAAAGAAGCTTGTCAAAATTATCCCTTTCAACCACCCCCTCACGCCACTCGACCTCGAAGAACTCAAGAAAGAGCTGGATGCCCGGCCCGATGAGGACCGAGATATCACACTCATTTGCCTCGGCATGGAGCTTGCCGCTCAATCATGGATTGAGGATTGGAACCGCCACCGAAAAGGCGGAGCGCCCAACCATATCGACGTGATCGAACTGTGTACTGACCCTAAATATGCTGGCTTCATCAAGCATGATCCTGCAACAGCGAAAATCTCAATCAAGCGGGCCAAAGGCAAAATCAAAGTGGAGATCAAGAATTTCATCTCCCCAACCATAGTCAAGCGCTTGGATATGGAGCATAGCCTGTTCAAGGCCAAAGTTACGGACTGGCGCAGCATGGTGGACTGTGTGATGATTGACACAGCCTATGACGGAAACGTTTTCAACGTCGTCCTGTCCGACGTGCCTGAGAAGAAAACCGATCTTGTGTCTGGAAACTACGACCTTTCATTTCCCGATAGCAAAAGTACAGTAGCAGTCAAAATCATCGACATGCTTGGCGAGGAGGTACTGGTGACGAAGGAGGTATGAGGAGGCACTTCGGAACCGGGACGAATTCCCACTTCTTACGAAGGCTGTCGAAAGGCAAGTATGAACAGGAACATTCCTGAAGGTACAGTTCTAGATGGAAAATACCGTATAGTTAGAATGCTCGGTGAAGGCGGCTTTGGTGAAGTCTATCTTGCGGAAGACAATCTCCTAAAAGGTCACCGTGTCGCGATCAAATCCCTTAAGATGGATGACTCCAACCGCGAGCAAATCCTTGTCAGAGAGATGCAATTCCTTTCCGATCTTGATCATCCAAATGTTGTGCATTTTTACCACCATTTCAGCGAATACGATACGCTTTTTCTTGTTATGGAGTTCTGCGGCGGCGGTTCCTTGCGGGAATCTCTTCAAGAGGGAGTCTCTTTCGACACCGAAAAGGTCGTAAGCTGGGCCATGGATTTGTGTCGGACATTACAGACTGTTCATGAAAAAGGTATTGTGCATCATGACCTGAAACCGGACAATATTCTTTTTAACGATGATGGGATTCTAAAAATCGGTGATTTTGGAATTGCCAATACGAGGGCAGGCACCATTGCCTATATGGCACCGGAACTCTTTTTATTGAGAGAAAGAGTATCGCGCAGTGATGCTCGTGTTGACATCTATGCCCTCGGGGTGACCATTTTGGAGGTATTGACAGGGTCAAACCACTTTTTTGATTTATCACAAGAAGATGCCCTGGATAGTAAGATTGGTTTGGACTTCATTCCCGAATCACTTCAGTCATGGCTGAGAGAAATAATTCTCAAGGCACTTCATCCTAAACCGGAACTGAGATTTCAGACGATGCATGAATTTCAGGAAGCCCTTGATTCACGCCATGTTCCGTACATTTTCAATCGAAAACGGATTCAGTCCCACGAAATCGCATCAAAGGCTGAAAGAACATAGGGGTCAGGTCTCAACATTTGACATTTCATAAAAAAGGAAAAACACAGGGGTCGGGTCTCAACATTTGACATTTCATAAAAAACACAGCAAAGAAGGGGACAAAGCGGGCCCTTCAGTTTTACAGTTTCTTAGTAATCCTTTTAGAGCCGGTTCATGATGGCAAGGACCTGATTGGGGTCAAACCTTGATCAGTGATTAGTTGGTGATTGATCACAAATCAAGGTTTGACCCCATTGAAGCACCATTGAAGCACAATCTAATAAAACGGCATTTTCAGGGACAAAAAGTGGAAAATGGGTCAAACTTTGATTTGTGATGAATTCCAAATCTCGTGTATGTTAATCACTGATCAAGATTTTGCCCCCTCTACCTTCTATATCGAAGTTAGGCTTTTTCTAAGCTGATAGAATCGGGAGTGAATCCATGTCATCGAGAAACACAAGACCAGATAAGGACAAGCTTAACCAGATCGTCGCCGAGGCTCGGCGCGACCGAGAGGCTCGGGAGAAGACCTATAGGGAGCGATCTCTCAAGATTTATCCGTGGATCTGTGCGCGCTGCGGGCGCGAATTCGAAGGCAAGAGACTTCGTGAGCTCACGGTCCATCACAAGGATCACAACCACGATAACAATCCGCCTGACGGCAGCAACTGGGAGCTGCTGTGTCTCTACTGTCACGACAATGAGCACTCGAGGTATCTGGATGCGGAATGGTATGACGAGACGACGCCAAGCGGCGAGCAAGAGCCACCTTCTTCTACCCACAAGCCGTTCGCTGGTCTCAACGGCTTGTTGAAGAACAATGATTGATGGGGGGGCTTGGGGACGCCCTTTAGTTTTACAGTTTCAAAGTAATCCTTTTAGAGCCGGTTCATGACGGCAAAAAAGTAGAAGGAGCAATTGAGCGTTGTTGCGGACCCATGGAACCTCAAACTGAAACCTGCAAAACTAAAGGGCGCCCCCTTTCCTATCTCAAATTGTTGCTACACCGTAGCGACAATTGAGCTGCTCACATTTTTAGGAAAAATGCTTATGCCTTTAGCTCCTAAATTCAGTTGTCCGACAACGCATGCCTGATGGATTATAATTCACCGCCGAGGCGCAGAGAGCGCAGAGGAGAGATCTTTTTGTTTGTCGGGAAATGCCGACAAACAAAAACCGCCAGTCCGCCGTAGGTGGAGCAACATGTTAGTTCCAATAGAGCGGTGCTAGTTGGCGCAGACAGCGCTCCTCCCCGGAGGGGACTGAATTTTTTCAATGCCGGTATCTCCCGGCATTGAAAAAGCAAGAATTCTCAGCGTCCTCCGCGCCTCTGCGGTGAATTAAAAATGCGAAAGTCAAGCACTGCTCTGTAGAACTAACAATCACTATTAGGAGTTAAGTGAATAGGCGTTTTTAGGAAATTTTGCCGCTTAAGGAAAAGACCAATAATTCATGTGCAGTATTGGATATCTTGAGAGTCCAAAGTTCTTCCTAACTCCATGAATTTTAAACAAATATCATATTGTCTGAACCGTCATTCCCGCGAAAGCGGGAATCCAGGAAAATCAAGGAGTTATGGATTCCTGCTTCCGCAGGAATGACAGAACTTTGGACTGTGTAGTTGGATATGAAGAAGCGAATAAAAAACGTAAAGAGAAAAAAGTCACAGCCTAAACATGACAA